>NZ_LQXW01000079.1:0-1164 GCF_001586765.1 Pseudomonas sp. ABFPK
TGAATCGCCCCTGGTTTCGTAGACACCTCCAAGCCTCATAATGAGGCCCAAATAGGAGGTGCCATGAGTCGTCAGCGTTACCCCGAAGAGTTCAAGATCGAAGCGGTCAAGCAAGTGACCGAGAAAGGCAAACCCGTCGCCGATGTCGCCCAGCGCCTGGGCATGTCCGTACATAGCCTTTACGCCTGGATCAAGGTCTACACCAAGCCCCAAGAGCAGCGTCAGCAAGACGACGATCAGCAGGCCGAATTGCGCAAGCTACGCGCTGAACTCAAGCGCGTGACTGAAGAGCGAGACATCTTAAAAAAGGCCGCCGCGTACTTTGCCAAGGAGTGCGGCTGAAGTACGCCTTCATCAAGAAGCACTCGACTGATTACCCGGTGCGGCGCCTTTGCCAAACCCTCAAGGTGCACCCCAGCGGCTACTACGCCTGGCTGGCCGAGCCTCAATCTGCCCGAGCAAAAGAAGATCAACGTCTGCTTGGCTTGATCAAGCACGCTTGGCTAGAAAGCGGAGGTGTATACGGCTACCGCAAAATTCACGATGACCTACGTGAGCTGGGAGAGGAATGCGGACGAAATCGAGTCGGGCGCTTGATGCAGGCGGAGGGGCTGCGTTCGCAAACGGGCTATCGGCGGCGTCCAGGGTTTTACGGTGGAAAACCAACAGTGGCCTCGCCCAACCACCTCGCGCGGCAGTTCAAGGTCAGTGAGCCGAACAAGGTCTGGGTGACAGATATCACTTACATCCGCACCTATGAAGGATGGCTCTATCTAGCGGTAGTGCTGGATCTGTTCTCACGCCAAGTAATTGGTTGGTCAATGAAGCCAAGGATGTGCAGCGACCTGGCTATCGACGCAATGTTGATGGCTGTGTGGCGACGCAAGCCACAGCAGCAAGTGATGATTCACTCAGATCAAGGTAGTCAGTTCAGTAGCTCAGATTGGCAAAGCTTCTTGAAGGCTAACAATGTAATCAGCAGCATGAGTCGGCGGGGAAACTGCCACGACAATGCCGTAGCCGAGAGCTTTTTCCAACTTTTGAAGCGGGAGCGCATCCGACGAAAGATCTACACAACCCGTGAAGAAGCCCGAAGTGATATTTTCGATTACATCGAAATGTTCTATAACCCTAAACGCCGACACAGCAGTGCTATGCAGCTGT
>NZ_LQXW01000080.1:0-1055 GCF_001586765.1 Pseudomonas sp. ABFPK
ACCCGCCGAGAGCGCTTCCTCGCCGAAATGGATCAGGTGGTGCCCTGGGCAGGCCTGCTGGAGCTGATCGAACCGTTCTACCCCAAGGCCGGCGGCGGTAGAAAACCCTATCCTCTGGAAACCATGCTGCGCATCCATCTGTTGCAGAACTGGTTCTCCCTGAGCGACCCGGCCATGGAAGAAGCGCTCTACGAAATCACGCCCATGCGCCAGTTCGCACTCCTGACGCTGAGCGCGCCAATCCCCGAAGACACCACGATCATGAACTTCCGGCACTTGCTGGAGAAGCATCAGCTCGCACCGGCAATCCTTGCGGTCATCAATGGTTATCTGCAGGAAAAAGGCCTGTCGCTGCGCCAAGGCACCATCGTCGATGCCACCATTATTCATGCCCCCAGCTCGACCAAAAATAAAGAAGGCAAGCGTGATCCCGAGATGCACCAGACCAAGAAAGGCGGTCAGTATTTCTTCGGGATGAAGGCGCACATCGGTGCCGATGTCGAGTCCGGCCTGGTGCATCACGTCCATGGCACCGCTGCCAATGTGGCCGATGTCACGCAGGTGGCTGAACTGCTGCATGGCGAAGAAAACGCCGTGTATGCAGATGCCGGTTACACCGGTGTCGAAAGGCGCGAAGAGCATGAAAATCGGGGGGTGATCTGGCAGATTGCAGCGCGTCGCAGCACCTATTCCAAGCTGAACCAGCGCAGCGTACTGTACAAAGCCAAGCGCAAGATCGAGTTCTGCAAGGCTCAGACACGGGCCAAGGTCGAGCATCCGTTTCGCGTGATCAAGCGGCAGTTTGGTTACGTGAAAGTACGTTTTCGTGGGCTGATGAAAAACACGGCTCAGTTGACCACGCTGTTCGCCCTGGCAAACCTGTGGAGGGTTCGAAAACAGCTCATGGGTATGGGTGAGGTTCGCGTTTAACACGGAGAACCGGTCGAAAAAGCTCTCCGTACATGATTTTTCGGT
This sequence comes from Pseudomonas sp. ABFPK, assembly GCF_001586765.1. NCBI lineage: Bacteria > Pseudomonadati > Pseudomonadota > Gammaproteobacteria > Pseudomonadales > Pseudomonadaceae > Pseudomonas > Pseudomonas sp. ABFPK. Next base: position 976 of record NZ_LQXW01000080.1, read on the forward strand.
CACTTTTCGTCCAATGACGCTGTAGGTGCCTGGAAAATTGCAACTTGCCGCGGCTGCACGACAAGTTGATCGGAGCATCC
>NZ_LQXW01000081.1:0-1020 GCF_001586765.1 Pseudomonas sp. ABFPK
TCGGGTTCGGCGTCAGTTGCTCGAAGTTGCCGCCGGTCGCACCGGTAATCGTGGTGCTGACAGTCGAGCCGTTGTTGTAGACGTCGTTCGCCGGGGTCTCGAAGTCGACGCTGCCCTGGGTCTTGCCGGCTTCGACGGTGATGGTCTGGCCGTTGGACAGGGTCACGGTCACCGGGGTCTGGGCCGGGTTGCTCAGGGTCACGGTGTAGGTGATCACGCCGCCTTCGGTCACCGACGGAGTCGCCGTCAGGGTCGCGGTGGTGGTGTCGACCGAGTCGTTGATCGTGGTCTGGGCCGGGGCCGGGTTCGGCGTCAGTTGCTCGAAGTTGCCGCCGGTGGCGCTCTCGATGGTCACGCTAACGGTCGAGCCGTTGTTGTAGACGTCGTTGGCCGGGGTTTCGAAGTCAACGCTGCCCTGGGTCTTGCCAGCTTCCACGGTGATGGTCTGGCCGTTGGACAAGGTTACGGTCACCGGGGTCTGAGCCGGGTTGCTCAGGGTCACGGTGTAGGTAATCACGCCGCCTTCGGTCACCGACGGGGTCGCCGTCAGGGTCGCGGTGGTGTTATCGACCGAGTCGTTGATCGTGGTCTGGGCCGGGGTCGGGTTCGGCGTCAGCTGTTCGAAGTTGCCGCCGGTGGCGCTCTCGATGGTCACGCTAACGGTCGAGCCGTTGTTGTAGACGTCGTTCGCCGGGGTCTCGAAGTCGACGCTGCCCTGGGTCTTGCCGGCTTCGACGGTGATGGTCTGGCCGTTGGACAGGGTCACGGTCACCGGGGTCTGGGCCGGGTTGCTCAGGGTTACGGTGTAGGTGATCACCCCGCCTTCGGTCACCGACGGAGTGGCCGTCAGGGTCGCAGTGGTGGTGTCGACCGAGTCGTTGATCGTGGTCTGCGCCGGGGTCGGGTTCGGCGTCAGTTGCTCGAAGTTGCCGCCGGTCGCACCGGTAATCGTGGTGCTGACAGTCGAGCCGTTGTTGTAGACGTCGTTCGCCGGGGTCTCGAAGTCGACGCTGCCCTGGG
>NZ_LQXW01000082.1:0-1008 GCF_001586765.1 Pseudomonas sp. ABFPK
CGATTACATCGAGATGTTCTATAACCCTAAGCGTCGACACAGCAGTGCTATGCAGCTGTCTCCAGTAGAGTATGAGAAACGCTATTTCCTGAGCTTGGAGAGTGTCTAGGAAAGCAGGGGCGATTCATAATGCCTCGGCGGCAGAGTCAATCGTCATTAGTACTGAGCTTACTCGCAATGGCGATTTTGTTGATGCTTATAGCGTGACAACTCAAAGTGGTGTCCGAAAGGGTTACAGAAATATTGAGCACAAGAAGTACAGGGAGCTAATCAATCCGAATAAGGCGCGACTTGCTAATCTGGAGCTAGGGAATCTCCGAACAAGCCTTCAGTTATGCGAGAATCCCCGCAACACCTGATCCGAGCCGCCCATGAGCCAGATGAGCTTTTCCGACTTTGAGTACGCCGGCAAGCGCAAGCAAACCCGCCGAGAGCGCTTCCTCGCCGAAATGGATCAGGTGGTGCCCTGGGCAGGCCTGCTGGAGCTGATCGAACCGTTCTACCCCAAGGCCGGCGGCGGTAGAAAACCCTATCCTCTGGAAACCATGCTGCGCATCCATCTGTTGCAGAACTGGTTCTCCCTGAGCGACCCGGCCATGGAAGAAGCGCTCTACGAAATCACGCCCATGCGCCAGTTCGCACGCCTGACGCTGAGCGCGCCAATCCCCGAAGACACCACGATCATGAACTTCCGGCACTTGCTGGAGAAGCATCAGCTCGCACCGGCAATCCTTGCGGTCATCAATGGTTATCTGCAGGAAAAAGGCCTGTCGCTGCGCCAAGGCACCATCGTCGATGCCACCATTATTCATGCCCCCAGCTCGACCAAAAATAAAGAAGGCAAGCGTGATCCCGAGATGCACCAGACCAAGAAAGGCGGTCAGTATTGTGTGTCACGAACACAGGTCGTATGACCAGTGATGCTGTACCGAAGATGGAAGTAGGCCTTCCGAAGTCGGCTTGCAGGAGCAGGCTTCAAACCACCCGGAGCTGCTGCATCCAAAAGGT
>NZ_LQXW01000083.1:0-845 GCF_001586765.1 Pseudomonas sp. ABFPK
CCCGTGAGGGCAGAAAACCAAGGCTATGCCTTGGTTTTCCAATAATCAGCGGCTGAAAATCGGGGTTTTCGGCATCTCCAAGCCGTCCATTTGCGGCTGGTGGGTAACTTGTTCGGAGAATCCTTAATGGTTCAAGAAACGAATTTGGACTAGGTAGCTCCGGGCACACTATCGTCGTAGAGGGGGACAATGTGACGCTCTATCCACCCGAATGATGGCCATCTGCCAAGAAATCCACTCCCCTCGGAATTCGCTTTACCGTTGATGCCATCTTGGCATTAAGAGAAAAGCCCGCTCCATGCACACCCCATGGAGCACACTATGCACCTCCTATCTTGGTTACGCCGTCGTTCGGCCAAACCAACGCCAGAAGCCTCACCGCAAGGCTTCCATCTACCGGTGAAGGCTACTGCTCTGCTGCAGAGCCCCTTCCGCCAGCAGCTCCTGGAGAATATCTGGCGCCGGGCTTCGCTCTCGCGAGCTCAGTTCAACACCCTCTACCTTAAGCCGCTCGAGCGCTACGCAGAGCTGGTGCAACTGCTCCCTGCCTCCGAAAATCATCACCATGCCCATCTAGGGGGACTTCTGGACCACGGCCTGGAGATCATGGCTTACGCGTTAAAGATCCGGCAGACGCACCTCCTACCGATCGGAGCTCCCCCCGAATCCCAGTCTGCTCAAGCAGAAGCCTGGACAGCGGCTGCTGCCTACGGCGCCCTGCTGCGGATTCCACGGTCATCTGGCCACCCATTCCATAAGCATCTGACCACCGATTCCACGGTGATCCGGCCACCCATTCCACGCGTATCCGACCACTGATTCCACGGTCATCCGGCCACTCAACC
>NZ_LQXW01000084.1:0-817 GCF_001586765.1 Pseudomonas sp. ABFPK
TGCGGATTCCACGCCATCCGGCCACCCAGTCCGCTCTCATCTGGCCAGGCATTCCACGGCCATCTGGCCACCTGTTCCACGGCCATCCGGCCGGGCAGTCGGAGCGCAGCGACGCAGGGGGGGCATTGTTAGTCTGAGGTGCCCGGTGTCGTCAATTTCTTCGTCTGTTTGCGCATCGACTCACCCTTGAGGTTGATCCGATAAGCGTTGTGCACCAGGCGGTCGAGGATGGCGTCGGCCAGAGTCGGATCACCGATCAGTTCGTGCCAGTTGTCCACTGGCATTTGGCTGGTCACGATGGTCGAGCGCTGGCCGTAGCGGTCGTCCAGTAGCTCCAGCATGTCGCGGCGCTGTTCCGCGTTGAACGGGGCCAGACCCCAGTCATCAAGGATCAGCAGGTCGGTCTTGGCATAGCCGCTCATCAGCTTGGCGAAGCGCCCGTCGCCGTGGGCTAGGCCCAACTCTTCCAACAGGCGCGGCAAGCGCAGGTAACGCACGCTGTAACCCTCTCGGCAGGCCTGGTGGGCCAGGGCGCAGGCCAGCCAGGTCTTACCGACGCCAGTCGGGCCGTTGATAATCAGGTTGAGTCCGTCGCGTAACCACTGACCGCTGCTCAGCTGGAGGATCAGCGCCTTGTCGAGTCCGCGCGGGCTGCGGTAGTCGATGTCTTCGAGGCAGGCGTTGTGCTTGAGCCGGGCCTGACGCAGGCGGCTGCTGAGGCGCTTGTCGTCGCGCTCGGTCAGTTCGCGGTCGACCAACAGGCCGAGGCGTTCCACGAAGCTCAGGCTGTCGATGTCGGGGGTTTTCAGTTGCTCGG
>NZ_LQXW01000085.1:0-710 GCF_001586765.1 Pseudomonas sp. ABFPK
GCCGCGCTGCTCGCCTGGGTTACCCCCATGCTGGCCTCCTTGAACAACCGCCCATGCACTTCCTCGGCCTTGCCCTCGACCCACACCGTCACGCTGATCATCGAATTGGTGAACCGTGGATCGAGCACGGCCAGGCTCATCAGCCCGTGCTGGATGATCGGCCGCACCTTGCGCATGGCCTTCATCGAGCCAAACTCGAAGTCATCGATATTGCGGTGCATCCGGTCCCGCGCCTCGGCGATCGACGCGTTGGCCTTGTGCTGCAACTCCCGGAGGTGGGCGCTCTGCAAGGCGTAGTACTCGCCCAGCTTCATCTTCACTTCCAGCTCGATCAGGTGGACGCCGTTGTAGAGGAACTGCGTGGCACTGTTCAAATGCCGCACAGCCTTCTGAATACCTGGCGACAGACATGGCGCCAGCCGCTGACCGGCCGCATTGAGCGCACCCTGCGTTTCAGCAATGGCCTGTTTGAGGGTATTGCGCGTGCGCAAGCCGGCGTCATCGCTGGCGATGATCTTGCTCAGCATGCCGTAGAGCTTGTCGCTGTCGTTCCAGCTGATCGCTTCTGTGGCGGAGAAACTGGGCAGCAGCCCGGCCAGCAGTGCCTGGTCGCGCATCAGCAAGGCACGGTAGGGCGGGCTGTCAGGGTCCTGCAGCCATTTCAGCCAGAGCAGTTCGCTGGTGCCGGAAGCGGGAACATGCGGTTCAAG
>NZ_LQXW01000086.1:0-650 GCF_001586765.1 Pseudomonas sp. ABFPK
CGGCGACTGGGCTGCCGATTGTTGGGCTGGGAGCGATTACCGACGCCGCTGAGGTTGAGCAGCTGCGAGCTGCCTTGAAGTTCTACGCCGACCGGGACCACTTCGCTGAAGACATTGGCAGCGACTGGGACAGCGTGAGCGGCGAGCCCGCGAACATGCTCTGGCACGAACATGAATCCTGGTTTGTGGAGGATGGCTCGATTGCCAGGGCCGCGCTCTCGGGAAAGTCTGAGCAGGATCAAAGGCTGAGAATCGCAGATCCCTCTGCGATTTCGAGTCAGGCCGGTAACGAAGGCCGAGCTTTCTGGCTCAGGAAGATGACCCACGCATCATATGACTGCTGATGCCAGGACACCGCATCGTCCCAAGGGACGCCGGTAATTTCGCCGTTAGAAATCAGGTGTCTGAGCCTGGAATTTGAGGCATCCAGTTCAAGGAGGTGCCGATGAGCCATGTAGCGAAAATCATCGTTGCTTAGCATTGGACTGATGTCCTGAAGGGCTGGCCCGGGGATACGTGCCGATGTCCCTGTGCATTTATTGTGACATCAAATCGAAGCGGCAGCTCCGTAAATCGGCACGGAGCACATTTGTACTCCTAAGCTGCAACACCTCCCCCTCTATTCACTGCCGCGATATGGCGGCCAAGGA
>NZ_LQXW01000087.1:0-597 GCF_001586765.1 Pseudomonas sp. ABFPK
CTTGCGGAGGGAGGTGACGGGCATGGATGCCCGTCAAGCGCTGAGGCCCCATGGATGGGGCCTGCAGCGCGCCCTCCCGGGAGCAAGACCGGCGCGAGGGAACCCCGGAGCGGAGCGCAGGGGCCGGATGATGGGAGCGCAGCGTTTTTTGGTTACTTTTTGCCGCGTTTGGCAAAAAGTGACTCGCCGTAAGGGCGAAAAGGTGAGTAAGCGTCGCCATCGTAAATGGACTATGCGCGAGATCAAGACCGGTACTTTTCCGCTCTTCGCTCTTCGCTCTTCGCTCTTCGCTCTTCGCTCTTCGCTTTCAAGCGTGGGCATCAACAACAAGGTCAACATTCATTTTCGAAGGTGGCGCTTATTCACCTTTCCGCCCTTACGGCGGGTCACTTTTTGTCAAACGCGACAAAAAGTAACCAAAAAACGCTGGCTCCTATCATCCGGCCCCTACGCTGCGCTCCGGGGTTCCCTCGCTACGGGCCTGCTCCCGGGAGTACGCGCTGCAGGCCCCATCCATGGGGCCTCAGCGCTTGACGGGCATCCATGCCCGTCACCTCCCTCCGCAGTCCCTTCGCTCGGCCTCCTGAAGTCGCAATC
>NZ_LQXW01000088.1:0-587 GCF_001586765.1 Pseudomonas sp. ABFPK
TTGACCATATAACCCCAAGCAATCTGGTTATACTGTGAAGACGACATTCGCCGAAAATTCGCATGTTGCTCTTTCGAGCAGAACTCACAAATTTTACCTTAGCCTGATTAACCAGCAGTGAAACTGGTCATCAGTCTATATCTATCACATATCCGAATTTTTAAAGAACGATCTGACAAAAGCCAGAAATCAACATTCGAACTGAATGTTCATTTCTAAGTTCTGACAAGCTACTGCGTACGGCGAAAGTGGTGGAGCCAAGCGGGATCGAACCGCTGACCTCCTGCGTGCAAGGCAGGCGCTCTCCCAGCTGAGCTATGGCCCCGTATTCTACGGCTGAACCATGTAATGGTAGGTCTGGGCAGATTTGAACTGCCGACCTCACCCTTATCAGGGGTGCGCTCTAACCAACTGAGCTACAGACCTATAACAGGGTCGCGTTACAGCATCGTCTTTTACAATGAATCAAGCAATTCGTGTGGGAGCTCATCAGCAGGCTGATGTCGTCGATTAAGGAGGTGATCCAGCCGCAGGTTCCCCTACGGCTACCTTGTTACGACTTCACCCCAGTCATGAATCACACCGTG
>NZ_LQXW01000089.1:0-210808 GCF_001586765.1 Pseudomonas sp. ABFPK
ACATGCGGGTGGGGTTGAGTGGGCGTGTATCGCAAGAGCCTGTGCCGCGTCGGCTGGAAGACATGAGCGAGGCTTGATATTGCCGGGGCTGCTTCGCAGCCCATCGCCTGCAAGCCAGCTCCCACAGAGGTCACGCAGATCGTGAGATCTTCGTTGTACCTGTGGGAGCGGCTTTAGCCGCGAAGAATCCAACGCGGTGCATGGCACCGGCTGCGCCGGTGTTCGCGGCTAAAGCCGCTCCCACAGGTCCCCTGCTAATTCAATGAGTTATGTGCAGTTCGATGAGAGCTGGCTTGCCGGCGATGGGCCGCAAAGCGGCCCAAAATTGTTTGACTGACAGGCATTACGAGGGTGGTGTTTAAGCAGCCCTTTTCGTGTCAGGGCCGAGTCAGGGGTGCGCATTCATGGTTGTCGAAAGCCGGTTGCTCCCGCGCCCATGGACCATGCAATACAGCGCACCGGCCAGGATCAACCCCATCGCCCAACTGATATCCGCCCCCAGCCACTCGGCCACGAAGCCCGTGTAGAACGACAGTTTCATGAACGGGATGGTACCGATGATCGACACGGCGTACACCGCCAGGCTTCGACGATTGAAGCAGCCATAACGCCCCTTGGCGTCATACAGCGCCCCCACATCATAGTGGCCTCGGCATACCCAGTAGTAATCCACCAGGTTGATGGCGCTCCATGGGATCAACAGGTACAGCTGGCCGATCAGGATGTCGGCAAAGAACGTATCGAAATTGTACTGGGTGGCGATGGCGATCATCGTTGCCGCTGCGGTCAGCCCAGCCATTACCAAGGCCTTGGCCGTCGCGGTCACGCGCCGGATGGTCTTGAAGGCACCAAAGATCGTGACCGACGACATGTAGGCGCTGTACAGGCACAGCACGTTGTACTGGATCACCCCCAGCGCTATCACTGCCAGCGCCAACGGCGCCCACGGGCCGAACAAAGCGGCAATGGCTGTGGCCGGGTCATGCCCCAGTGCCGAGGGCAATTCCACCGCCACCAACGCGCCCAGTGCCATCATGGCGAAGGAGCCCAGCGCACAACCGCAATAGGTGGCCCAGAACGTGGCGCGTGGGTTGACGTTGGCCGGCAGGTAGCGCGAGTAATCGGCTACATAGGGGCCATACCCCAGCGTCCAGGAGGCCGACTGGGCCACGATCAGGTTGAAGGCGGTGAACGAGAAGCCGGTACTCACTGCCGTCGTGGTTGCCATGTCGCCGGGGTGCAGCAGGATCAGCACCAGGGCGCCGGCAAAAACCAGTGTGGACAACAGGCTCATCCACGCGCCCAGGCGGTGGATCAGCTCGTAGCCGACAAAGCCGATGACAAAGGTCAGCAAGCCGACCACCACGATCGCCTGGTCATCGCTCATGGGCACCAGCGCCTGCAAGGCATTGCGCATCAGCACGCCGCTGGCGGCGAGGAACAGGACTGCGGCCGTGACCATCACCAGCAGAGGGAGCGCGGCACCGTGGACACCGAACTGGGCCCGGCTCTGGATCATCTGTGGCACGCCCAGGTGAGGCCCTTGGGCAGAGTGCGCGGCCATGAACACGGTACCGATGAGGTTGCCGACCAACAGGGCCAACAAGGTCCAGCCAAGGCTTAGCCCCGATGCAATGCCCAGGGTGCCGACCATCAGCGCGGTTATCTGGAAGTTGGAGCTGAACCAGATAGTGAACAATCGTTTAGGCGTGCCATAACGCTCGGCGTGTGGGACAAATTCGATACTTCGCGTTTCTAGCTTCACGCCGGTCTCCCGATTTTGTTTTCCTGATTATCGGGTAGGTACCGGCGGGATTTGGGTTCAGTAACGAACGCGTCATAGCTGACTGCGCCATGGCTTGCTTGATAACGTCAGGGTACCCAGGCGGCTCATCCACACCGACGCCAGGATCACTGCCCCGCCGATGAACAGCCTGCCCAATGGCTCGTCCTGGTTCCAGATCAGCAAATTGAGCAGCAACCCTACTGGCACATGCAGGTTGTTCATCACCGCCAGCGTCCCGCCCGAAACCATGCAGGCGCCCTTGTTCCACCAGTACAGGCCCAGCGCCGTCGGGCATAGGCCCAGGAACAGCAGCACCAGCCACTGCACATCGGTGGTCGGCAGGTGCTGGGCGTTGCCAAACAGCAGGAAGGCCGGCAACACCACGATCAACGCGCCCAGGTAGAAGTAGCCAAAGCGCTTGTAGTGCGGCAAGTCGCTGGGGTGGCGTGCAACCAGGTGGCGGTACAGCACCTGGCCGGCGGCGTAGGTGAAGTTGGCCAGTTGCAGCAGCAGGAAGCCGATGAAGAACTCGCCGCTGATGGTGTCGAAGCGGATCACCGCCGCGCCGGCCACCGCCACCAGCGCTGCCAGCAGCGCCCACGGGTTGAAGCGCCGGTTCAAGGCGTCTTCGATCAGCGTCACGTGCAACGGCGTGAGAATGGTGAACAGCAGCACCTCCGGCACGGTGAGCACGCGAAAGCTCAGGTACAGGCAGACGTAGGTGATGCCGTACTGCAGCGCGCCGATCAGCAGCATCGAGCGCATGAAGCGCGGCTCGACCTGGCGCCAGCGGGTCAGCGGCAGGAACACCAGGCCAGCCAGCACCACGCGCGCGAGCACGGCAAAGTAGCTGTCGACGTGCCCGGCCAGGTACTCGCCGATCAGGCTGAAGGAAAACGCCTGGATCAGCGCGACGATTATCAGGTAGCCCATGGTTGTCTCTCGTGGATCAAGGCCGCGACCTTAGCGGGTTGCGGCAAATGAGTTCAACCATGAGGAATGTAAGGGCTGTGCCGGCCTCTTCGCGGGTAAACCCGCTCCCACAGGGACACCACAGGCCTCAGGTGCCGTGATATCCCTGTGGGAGCGGGTTTACCCGCGAAGAGGCCGGCACAGGCACCCATGAAATTCCAGGCATAAAAAAAAGCCCGGCCATGCAGGCCGGGCAGGTACACCCAAAGGAGCAAAAACAGGTGTCAGGGTTGGGAATTCGCTAAGCCTCAGGCCACCGCCGCCAGCTTGGCCTTGGCCTGGTTGACGCCCTTCTCGTGGAAGTCAGCGCTCATGTTCAGGCCTTCGGCATGGATGAAGTCGACATCGTGAATGCCGATGAAGGCCATTACCTGGCGCAGGTACGGTTCCTGGTGGTCGCTGGTGGCGCCGGCGTGGATGCCGCCACGGGCAGTCAGGACGATGGCGCGCTTGCCGGTCAGCAAGCCCTGCGGGCCGGTGGGGGTGTACTTGAAGGTGATGCCGGCACGCAGCACATGGTCCAGCCAGGCCTTCAGGGTGCTGGGGATGGTGAAGTTGTACATCGGCGCAGCCATCACCAGCACGTCGGCGGCGAGCAGTTCATCGGTCAGTTCGTTGGAGCGGGCCAAGGCGTCCAGTTCGGCAGCACTGCGCTGTTCTTCGGGCTTCATCCAGCCACCCAGCAGGTTGGCGTCCAGGTGCGGCACCGGGTTCACGGCCAGGTCGCGCACACTGATCTGATCGGCCGGGTGGGCGGCCTGCCACTGCTGGATGAAATCACGGGTCAGCTGACGGGAAACGGAATCCTGCTGGCGGGCGCTGCTTTCGATGATCAGTACGCGGGACATGGGGTGCCTCCATCGGCAAAAAGGGTTGCGATTCGATGGAGGTGAGATTACGGCTTGACCTATCGATAAAAAAGCGTAAAAAGTGGGTTCAATCTATCGATTTATCAGTTTATTCTGCACTGCAGTTCAAGGCGATCCGTAATTTGATGATCTGCCGGTTGAACTTGGCAGTGACATCGACGCTTTTACCGGCCGGTACGCTCACCCGGCGCACCCGTGGTGCCTCGGGGCCATTGCGGAAAGTCACCTTGCACGCGGCCGGTACCTGCCCATAGTTGTTGAGGGTGATGGCGCCAATGTCATAGGCCGTGTCATAGGCGGTGTAGTCGAGCTTTACCCCGGTCAGTTCCTTCTCAACGTCGATGGGATAAGCCATGACCCCGAGGGGCAGGCACATCAGTATTGCCGCACAACATTTCTTCATGGGCCGCTCTCCTTGAAAGAGCGCAGCTTAGGACAACAGGAGCGAAAGATGAAAGCGCCGCGCGTAACCCTTGACCAGTGGCGAACCCTGCAGGCAGTGGTCGATCACGGTGGGTTTGCCCAGGCCGCCGAGGCACTGCACCGCTCGCAGTCATCGGTCAGCTACACCGTGGCCCGCATGCAGGAGCAACTGGGCGTGCCGCTGCTGCGCATCGACGGCCGCAAGGCGGTGCTCACCGAGGCCGGCAATGTCCTGCTGCGCCGTTCGCGCCACCTGGTCAAGCAGGCCAGCCAGCTCGAAGACCTTGCCCACCACATGGAACAGGGCTGGGAGGCCGAGGTACGCCTGGTGGTCGATGCTGCCTACCCCAGTGCCCGCCTGGTACGCGCCCTGGCCGCGTTCATGCCGCAGAGCCGTGGCTGCCGGGTGCGCCTGCGTGAAGAAGTGCTGTCTGGCGTCGAGGAAGTGATGCACGAAGGCATCGCCGACCTGGCCATCAGCAGCTACAGCATCGGCGGCTACCTGGGCGCCGAACTGAGCGCGGTGGAGTTCGTCGCCGTCGCCCACCCCGAACACAGCCTGCACCGCCTGGGCCGCGAACTGACCTTCCAGGACCTGGAAAGCCAGTTGCAGGTGGTAATCCGCGACTCGGGCCGCGCCCAGCCGCGCGATGTCGGCTGGCTGGGTGCCGAGCAACGCTGGACCGTCGGCAGCCTGGGCACCGCCGCTACCTTTGTCAGCAGTGGCCTGGGCTTTGCCTGGCTGCCCCGCCACATGATCGAGCGCGAGCTACGCGAAGGCGTGCTCAAGCCGTTGCCGCTGGATCAGGGTGGCAGCCGCCACCCACTGTTCTACCTTTATTCGAGCAAAGAGAAGACCTTGGGCCCGGCTACGCAGATTCTCATCGACCTGCTGCGCAATTTCGACACCGCGCCACTGGACGTGCCCTTCGCAGCCCCCCCGCAAGCCTGAGAGGACCGCGCCCATGGCCTATTTCGAACACGAAGAATGCACACTGCATTACGAGGAATACGGCCAGGGCGAACCCCTGGTATTGCTGCATGGCCTGGGCTCCAGCTGCCAGGACTGGGAGCTGCAGGTGCCGGTGCTCAGCCGCCACTACCGGGTAATCCTCATGGACATCCGCGGCCACGGCCGCTCCGACAAGCCACGCGACGGTTACCAGATTGCCACCTTCAGTGCCGACCTGCTGGCCCTGCTCGAACACCTGCACACCGGCCCCGTGCACATCGTCGGCCTGTCCATGGGTGGCATGGTCGCCTTCCAGTTCGCTGTCGACCACCCGCAGTGGCTGCGCAGCCTGTGCATCGTCAACAGCGCCCCCGAGGTCAAGCGCCGCACTCGCAGTGACTGGGTATGGTGGCTCAAGCGCTGGGGCCTGGCGCGCCTGCTCAGTGTCAAAACGGTCGGCAAGGGCCTGGCCGAGCGGCTGTTCCCCAAACCGCAGCAGGCCGAACTGCGGCACAAGATGGCCCAGCGCTGGGCACGCAACGACAAGCGCGCCTACCTCAAGAGTTTCGACGCCATCGTCGACTGGGGCGTGCAGGAACGCATCGGCCAGGTTCACTGTCCTACCCTGGTGATCGCCGCCGACCACGATTACACCCCGATACAACTGAAAGAACGCTACGTCGCCCTGATGCCCCACGCCAGGCTGGTGGTCATCGACGATTCCCGGCACGCTACACCCCTCGACCAACCCGAGGTCTTCAACCAGACCCTGCTGCAGTTCCTTGCAGCCGCTTCCACCTCTCAAGGATCTTTGAGCCCATGCTGAAAAAACTCCTGCTCACCGCCTGCTCGGTCGCCTTCGCCACCAGCGTCATGGCCTCCGACAAGACCCCGCACGTACTGCTGGACACCAGCTTCGGCCAGGTCGAAATCGAGCTGAATGCCGAGAAGGCACCGATCAGTACCAAGAACTTCCTCGAATACGTCGACAGCGGCTTCTACAACAACACCATCTTCCACCGTGTAATCCCGGGCTTCATGGTCCAGGGCGGCGGCTTCACCGACCAGATGGTCCAAAAAGACACCAAGGACCCGATCAAGAACGAGGCCAGCAACGGCCTGCAGAACACCCGTGGCACGCTGTCGATGGCGCGTACCTCCAACCCGAACTCGGCCACCAGCCAGTTCTTCATCAACGTCGCCGACAACGATTTTCTCAATCCGGGCCGCGACGCCGGTTACGCCGTATTCGGCAAAGTGACCAAAGGCATGGAGGTGGTAGACCAGATCGTCAATTCACCGACCACCGTCAAGAAAGGCATGCGCGATGTGCCGGCCGATCCGGTCTACATCAAGTCCGCCAAACGCATCGACTGACCGCAGGTTTCACAGGGACGTGAAACCTTCCGGGGTCGGGTAGCACAGGAGTCTTGTCACCCATGCTGTACCGCCGTTTCGAGCAACTGATCGACATCTTCCGCGACGCGCCCAGCGAGTCGCCACCCGGCCAGGTCTGGCCGTTCTACCTGTACTACCTGCGCCAGGTGTGGCCGAGCTTTGTCGCCCTGCTGGTGGTGGGCCTGGTCGCCTCGCTGATCGAGGTGGCGATGTTCAGCTACCTCAGCCGCATCATCGATCTGGCACAGGGCACGCCCAATGCCAGTTTCTTCAGCGAACACAGCGGCGAACTGATCTGGATGCTGGTGGTGATCCTGCTGCTGCGCCCGGTGTTCTTCGGCCTGCACGACCTGCTCGTGCACCAGACCATCAACCCCGGCATGACCAGCATGATCCGCTGGCAGAACCACACCTATGTGCTCAAGCAGAGCCTGAACTTCTTCCAGAGCGACTTCGCCGGGCGCATCGCCCAGCGCATCATGCAGACCGGCAACTCACTGCGCGACTCTGCGGTGCAGGCGGTGGATGCGCTATGGCACGTGCTGATCTACGCCATTACCTCGCTGGTGCTGTTCGCCGAGGCCGACTGGCGCCTGATGTTGCCGCTGCTGCTATGGATCGCAGGCTACATCGCCGCGCTGTTCTACTTCGTCCCCCGGGTGAAGGAGCGTTCGGTGATTTCCTCCGATGCCCGCTCCAAGCTGATGGGTCGCATCGTCGACGGCTACACCAACATCGCCACCCTCAAGCTGTTCGCCCACACCGACTTCGAACAGCAGTACGCGCGCGAAGCGATCCGCGAACAGACAGAGAAAACCCAGCTGGCCGCACGCGTGGTCACCAGCATGGACGTGGTCATAACCACCCTCAATGGCTTGCTGGTGGTCGCCACCACAGGCCTGGCGCTGTGGCTGTGGAGCCAGTCGCTGATCACCGTCGGCGCCATCGCCCTGGCCACCGGCCTGGTGATCCGCATCGTCAACATGTCGGGCTGGATCATGTGGGTGGTCAACGGCATCTTCGAGAACATCGGCATGGTCCAGGACGGCCTGCAGACCATCGCCCAGCCGGTCACCGTCACCGACCAGCCCAACGCACCGGCGCTCAAGGTCAGCCGCGGTGCGGTGCGTTTCGATGATGTGGACTTCCATTACGGCAAGGCCGCCAACGTGATCGAAGGGCTCAGCCTGGACATACGCCCGGGCGAGAAGATCGGCCTGATCGGCCCGTCGGGGGCAGGCAAGTCGACCCTGGTGAACCTGCTGCTGAGGCTGTATGACGTGCAGGGCGGGCGCATTCTCATCGACGGCCAGGACATTGCCGAGGTAAGCCAGGCCAGCCTGCGCGCGCAGATCGGCATGATCACCCAGGACACCTCGCTGCTGCACCGCTCGATCCGTGACAACCTGCTGTATGGCCGCCCCGATGCCAGCGAGGCCGCGCTTCATGAAGCGGTGCGCCGGGCCCGCGCCGACGAGTTCATCCCGCAGCTGTCGGACGCTCAGGGGCGCACCGGTTTCGATGCCCATGTGGGCGAGCGCGGGGTCAAGCTGTCGGGTGGCCAGCGCCAGCGCATCGCCATTGCCCGGGTGCTGCTGAAGAATGCACCGATCCTGATCATGGACGAGGCCACTTCGGCGCTGGACTCGGAGGTAGAGGCAGCGATCCAGGAAAGCCTGGAGACGCTGATGCAGGGCAAGACGGTGATCGCGATTGCCCACCGGCTTTCCACCATCGCCCGGATGGACCGGCTGGTAGTGCTGGACAAGGGGCGGATTGTCGAGAGTGGCAGCCACAGTGAACTGCTGGAGCAGCAAGGCTTGTATGCCCGGTTGTGGCATCACCAGACCGGGGGGTTTGTCGGAGTGGATTGACCCCTGATCAGGCCTCACAGCCCCCTTGAAGCCTGTGCGGTCCATGTAGGAGCAGCCTTGTGCTGCGAAGAGTCCATCAGTGCCAAAGGAGATTTTTTGCCCTACCGGCCTCTTCGCAGCACAAGGCTGCTCCTACAGGTCCTGGATAGCCATTACAAATGGATCAGTCCCGGCGATAGGGCAACATTCCCCTGGCCTCCTCGGCATACGCCCGCACCCCTTCCCGTTCCTGCGTCAGAAAATCCTCCACCGCCCGCCGCAGCCCCGGGTGCAGCAGGTAGTGCCACGACCGCGTCAGCACCGGCTCGAACCCTCGAATCAGCTTGTGCTCCCCCTGTGCCCCGGCATCGAAACGCTGCAGCCCTTCGGCAATGGCAAAGTCCATGCCCTGGTAGAAACAGGTTTCGAAATGCAGCCGGTCGAATTCGTCCAGGCACCCCCAGTAGCGGCCAAACAGGCTGTCGCCCCCCACCAGGCTCAGGGCCATGGCCACATCACGGCCACCCTGCCGCGCCATCACCACGCGCAAGGCCTCGGGCATGCGCTCGGCCAGCAGGCTGAAGAACTCGCGTGTCAGGTAGGGCGCACGGCGGCGCACCGCGTAGGTATTGGCGTAGCAGCGGTAGACGAAATCCCACTGCGCCTCATCCAGTTCACCCCCACGGTACCAGCGGAATTCAATACCGTGCCCGGCCACCTGTTCACGCTCCTTGCGCATCTGCTTGCGCTTGCGCGAACTCAGGCTGTCGAGAAAATCCTGGAAGTCACGGTAGCCGTGGTTGCGCCAATGAAACTGGCAGCCCAGGCGCTCCATCCAGCCAGGCTGGCCTGCCAGTTGTTCGTCCAGCGCCGGCTCGGTGAAATTGATGTGCGCGCCAGACAGCCCGCCCTTGGCCAGGTACTCCGGCAACGCCTGCAGCACCAGCAGGCCATCGGCTGGGTCGGCGGCGAGCAGGCGCGGGCCGCTGACCGGGCTGAACGGCACAGCACCGAGCAGCTTGGGGTAGTAGGCAATGCCGGCCCGCTCACAGGCATCGGCCCAGCCATGGTCGAACACGTACTCGCCAAACGAGTGCCATTTGCGGTACGCCGGCAGCAGCGCCCGTACCCGCCCGTCACCTTCCAGCACCAAGTGCTCGGCGGCCCAGCCGGTGTTGCGCGCGACGCTGCCGCTGTCCTCCATGGCGCTGAGAAACGCATGGCGCAGGAACGGTTGGCCAGCGGGCACCAGGGCATCCCAGGTGGCCGCCGGAAGATCACGCAAATGAGCAAGGCTGTACAGGCTGGTCACGGTTTCGGCTCGCTGTTTCAAGGTACCCAGTATCCCCAAGGAAGGCCCGCCACTCAAATCACGATAGCCGGGACAGATCCTTTTATTCTCAATTACTTAACCGCAGTGCCACCAATTCGACATTAATCTGTCATTCGCCCCCGCAATACTTGCGCCTGTTTTCCGGAACCCCAGAACCTGTCTATTCAGGCCCTTTCCGAAGACATGCCAACACAGGGGCGGGCGCTTGAGCCTCCCCATCTTATTCAACAGGGAGAACCTTATGCGTCTTGTTTCTACACTTACCGGAGTGAGCCTCACCGGCATGATGCTGGCTCTGAGTACTCCGGCCAGTGCAGCTGTCGACGCCAAGCTGCTCGAAATGCTCCGCGCCAATGGCTCGATCAACCAGGCGCAGTACAACGAACTGCAGGCGGACCTGGCTCAAGAAACCAAGGAAAAGGCCGCTCAGAAAGCTCAGTCCGAACGGATGAGCTCCTTTGAACAGAAAGTGGCATGGGCCGCCAAGACCCAGGTCAAGGGTGATTTGCGCCTGCGTTACGAAGACGTCAACGTCGACGACCCGAACAGCAGCAGCGGCAACCAGGACCGCCAGCGCGTGCGTGCCCGTGTCGGCTTCTACAGCGAAATCAACCCGCAGGTCGACGCGGGCATCCGTATCGCCACCGGCAGCAGTGCCGACCGCCGTTCGACCAACCAGAGCTTCGACAACTACTTCGACAAGAAGTCGCTGTGGGTCGACCAGGCCTACCTCGACTGGCACCCGACTGCAGTTCCCAACCTGCACCTGATTGGCGGCAAGATGGCGCAGCCATGGGTGAGCATGGGCGACATCATCTGGGATAGCGACATCAACCCGGAAGGCGTGGCAGCCACCTACAAGACCGACCTGGGCGGGGCCGAAGTGTTCGCCAGCGCCGGTCAGTACACCCTCAAGGACAACGTCGATGGCGACGGCGTGCAATACAAGCATGACGCACAGGTCTATCACGGCCAGTTGGGCGCCAAATTCGCCCCGGCCGATGTGCTCAAGCTGACCGTAGGTGCCAGTATCTATGGCTACGACAACGACAAGGAAGCCACCATCCTGCAGTCGTTCGGCAACACCACCAACGAGTTCAACCTCGTGGAAGGCTTCGGCCAGCTGGACTTCACCGGCTTTGCCATCCCGCTCTCTGCTTACGGCCAGTATGTGAAAAACACCGAAAGCACCGATGGCGAAGACCAGGCCTGGTTGGCGGGCCTGAAAACCAAGGTCGGCGCCTGGAGCCTGGACTACAACTACCGCGACGTGCAGCGTAACGCCGTGGTCAGCCTGTTCACCGACTCTGACTTTGGCAACGGCTTCACCGGTTCGCGCGGGCACAAGTTCAAGGTCGGATATGAAATCGACAAGAACTTCTCCCTGGGCGCTGCCTACCTGATGGCCAAGACCGACCTGTCGCAGTTGCCCAACAGCGATGCCGATGTAGATACCCTGCAGGTAGACCTGGAAGCCAAGTTCTAAGCGAAACCCTGCACTGCTTCACCTGAAGCGGGAAATGCCGACCCCATCCGGCGTTTCCCGCTTTTTTTTGTGAGATTGCAGAGGGCTGCCTTGCAGCCCATTCGCAGCACAAGGCTGCTCCTACAGGGGAATGCGAACCCTGCAACCGGCGCGTTTTCCTGTAGGAGCAGCCTTGTGCTGCGAATGGGCCGCAAAGCGACCCCGATATTTCGAAGCAATCAGCGCTTGCGCAGGATCACGCTACCAATCGAATACCCCGCACCAAACGAGCTCAACACCCCCAGCGAGCCCTTGGCCAGGTCGTCCTGGTACAGGTGGAAGGCAATCACCGACCCTGCCGAACTGGTGTTGGCATAGCGATCGAGAATCACCGGTGCATCCTCTTCGGCCACTTCACGCCCAAGCAGCTTCTTGACGATCAGCTGGTTCATGCTGAGGTTGGCCTGGTGCAGCCAGAAGCGTTTCACATCGCTTGGTTGCAGCCCGTTTTCCAGCAGGTGCTCACCGATCAGCTCGGCCACCTTCGGACACACCTCGCGGAACACCTTGCGGCCTTCCTGGATGAACAGCTTGTCCGCCGCGCCCTCGCCCTCTTCCGCCGCGCGGTTGAGGAAGCCGAAGTTGTTACGGATGTTGTTGGAGAACTCGGTCCACAGCTTGCTGCTGACGATGTCGAACTGGTGCGCCGAGGTGGCCTTGTCAGCACGCTCGAGCAACACCGCAGTGGCAGCATCACCAAAGATGAAGTGGCTGTCGCGGTCACGGAAGTTCAGGTGGCCGGTGCACACCTCCGGGTTGACCATCAGCACCGCGCGCGCCTGGCCCAGGGCCACGCTGTTGGCGGCGGTCTGGATGCCGAAAGTGGCCGACGAGCAGGCCACGTTCATGTCGAAGGCAAAGCCCTGGATGCCCAGCGCCTGCTGCACTTCGATGGCGATGGCCGGGTACGGGCGCTGCAGGTTGGAGCAGGCGACGATCACCCCGTCGACATCGGCCGCCGTGCGACCGGCGCGCTCCAGGGCCTGGCGGGCAGCGGCCACGGCCATTTCGCAGAGCACCGACGGTTCGTCGTTGGAGCGCTCGGGCAGGCGCGGCTTCATGCGCTGCGGGTCGAGAATGCCGGCCTTGTCCATGACGAAGCGGCTCTTGATGCCCGAGGCCTTTTCGATGAACGCGGCATCGGACAGCGGCGCCGCCTCGACTTCACCGCGCTCGATGGCGGCGGCGTTGTCCTGGTTGAACTGCTGCGACCAGGTGTTGAAGGACGCCACCAGTTCTTCGTTGGAAATGCTCTGGGCCGGGGTGTACAGGCCGGTGCCGCTGATCACGACGTTATGCACGGTCGTTCCTCTGGTCAAAGGCCATCGCCACGGGGCGCTGGCTGGAAACATGACAGGTTAATGGCACTTTAGTGCCAATTTATAGGCGAGGGCTGCGCCCTCGTTCGCGGGCACGCCCGCTCCCACAGGGATGGCCGCTCCCGAGGATACCGCTTTACCTGTGGGAGCGGGTTTACCCGCGAAGGGGCCACCAGGCGGCCCCAAATTGCATCAATATTGCCACAACTGTGGAAGTTTAGCCCTCCACCTGGCTCCATTGCTTGCTCAATCGCTTGTCGGAAATCGGCACTTTTGTCCCCAACTGCTGGGCAAACAGCGAAACCCGATATTCCTCCAGCCACCAGCGGTACACCGTCAGTTGCTCATCGCGCTTGCCTTCCTGGGCATGCTTGTCGGCACGGGCCTTGTACTGCGCCCACAGGTTGGCCAGCTCACCGCTCCACACCCGGTCCTTCTGCACCTGCGAACCCAGCTTCTCCAGGCGCAGCTCCACCGCCTTGAGGTAACGCGGCAGCTCCTTGAACCAGGCCCCGGGGGTTTCACGCACGAAGCCTGGGTACACCAGGTTGCCGAGCTGTTGCTTGATGTCGTTAAGCGCCACTGCCTGGCTCAGGTCGATCTTGCCCTTGAAGCGCTTCTGCAGCCCATGCCACAGCTTCAGCACTTCCAGGGTCTGCCGTGCCAGGCGCTCGGCATGCTCGGCCCAGCTGCCGCGCTTGCGCTCGGCCAGGCCAGCCAGGGCCGCACCATCGCGTGGCAGCGGCTGTTCGCCTTCAAGGATGCAGCTGTCCAGGCTGGCCAGCAGAATGTCCTCGACCAGCGCCTCGACCCGGCCCATTTCACGGTACAGCAGGCCCAGCTCGGTCAGCCCCGGCAGCTTGCCGCGCAGGTACTTGGCCGGCTCGGCCAACTGCTGCAGCAACAGGCGCTGCAAAGCCCGGCGGTGCTGGAACTCGGCCTCGGCCTGGGTCGAGAAACGCCCTTCGCGCACGGTGCCGCCCTCTTCCACCAGTGCCGGGTACACGGTCATCGACAGGCCGGCAATTTTCTGCTGCGCGGTCTGCTTAACCTCGCTGAAAGCCTTGGCCTGCACCGGCTGCTCGCTCTTGGCGTCACGCGGCACGGCCAACGCTGCCTGGCTGGCTGCAGCAAAGCGTGCGGTCAGCTCGGCCAGGTCGCGGCCTTCACCCAGAAACTTGCCCTGGCCATCGACAACCTCGATGTTCATGCGCAGGTGGCCTTCGACCAGGTTGACCGACTCGTCCCATGCCTCGTCGGGCACACGGGCGCCGGTCATGCGCAGCAGTTCCTGGCCCAGGGCCTGCGGCAATGCGCCCTGGCCGAAGGTCATGCGCGCCAGAGAGGCCTTGACGAAGTCCGGCACCGGCACAAAGTTCTTGCGCAGCGCCTTGGGCAGGTTGCGCACCAGCGCCACGCACTTGGCTTCCAGCAGGCCGGGCACAAGCCATTCCAGGCGCTCGCCCGGCAAGCTCGGCAGCAGCGGCGCTGGTACCCGCACGGTCACGCCATCGCGGGGGTGCCCGGGCTCGAAGTGGTAACTCAGCGGCAGGCACAGCTCGCCCACCTGCAAGCTGTCGGGGTACTGCGCGGCGGTGACTTCGCTGGCCTCGCGGGCCAGCACGTCTTCCTCGCGCATGATCAGCAGGTTGGCGTCCTTCTGGCTGCCCATGCGGTACCAGCTGTCGAAGGTCGCCGTCTGGTGGATTTCCGCCGGCAGACGCGCTTCGTAGAAGGCATACAGCGTCTCTTCGTCGGCCAGGATGTCACGGCGGCGGGCCTTGGCCTCCAGCTCGTCGAGCTCCTCAAGCAGGCGCTTGTTGGCCGCCAGGCACTTGGCCCGCGACTGGATTTCGCCACCCACCAGGCCTTCGCGGATGAACAGATCGCGCGATGTGACCGGGTCGATCGGGCCGAAATGCACCGGCCGACGGCCGACCAGGATCAGGCCGTACAGAGTGATCTGCTCGTAGGCCACCACCTGCCCGCGCTTCTTCTCCCAATGCGGTTCGAAGTGGTTCTTCTTGACCAGGTGGCCGGCCAGCGGCTCGATCCAGTCCGGCTCGATCCTGGCCACCATGCGGGCGTACAGCTTGGTGGTTTCGACCAGCTCGGCAGCCATTACCCACTGTGGGCGCTTGCGCCCCAGGCCCGACGACGGGTGCACCCAGAAGCGCCGCTGGCGGGCGCCCTGGTAGTCGCCCTCTTCAGTCTTCTGGCCAATCTGGCTGAGCAGGCCACTGAGAATGGCCTTGTGCATTTTCGGGTAGTCGGACGGGTCCTTGTTCACTGTCAGCTGCAGGTCACGGCAGATCAGTGCCAGCTGGCGATGGGCATCGCGCCATTCGCGCAGGCGCAGGTAGTTCAGGAAGTTCTTGCGGCACCAGTTGCGCAGCGGGTTGGCGGTCAGCGCCTGGCGCTGTTCCTCGAAGCCACGCCACAGGTTGACCAACGCGGCGAAGTCGGAATCCACATCCTTCCATTGCGCGTGCGCCTGGTCGGCGGCCTGCTGGCGCTCCGGCGGGCGTTCGCGCGGGTCTTGCACCGACAGCGCACTGGTGACGATCAGCACTTCCTGCAGGCTGCCCAGGCGGGCGCCTTCGAGCAGCATGCGGCCCAGCCGCGGGTCGATCGGCAGGCGCGCCAGCTGGCGGCCGATCGGCGTCAGCTGGTTTTCGCGGTTGACCGCCGACAGCTCCTGCAGCAGGTTGAAACCATCGCTGATGGCCTTGCCATCCGGCGGCTCAATGAACGGGAAGGCGTCGATAGCGCCCAGGCGCAGGTGCAGCATCTGCAGGATCACAGCCGCCAGGTTGGTGCGCAGGATCTCCGGGTCGGTGAACGCCGGCCGGCTGTTGAAATCCTCTTCGCTGTACAGGCGCACGCAGATGCCCGGCTCGACCCGGCCGCAGCGGCCCTTGCGCTGGTTGGCACTGGCCTGCGACACGGCCTCGATGGGCAGGCGCTGGACCTTGGCGCGGTAGCTGTAGCGGCTGATGCGCGCGGTACCGGTGTCGATCACATAGCGGATGCCCGGCACGGTCAGCGAGGTTTCCGCAACGTTGGTGGCCAGCACCACACGGCGCCCGGTGTGTGGCTGGAAGATGCGCTGCTGCTCGGCCGGCGACAGGCGCGCGTACAACGGCAGGATCTCGGTGTGGCGCAGTTGCGCCTTGCGCAGGATCTCGGCGGCATCACGGATCTCGCGCTCGCCCGGCAGGAAGATCAGCACATCGCCGGGGCCCTTGCCCTCACTCCGCTCGTGGTGCGCCAACTCATCCAGCGTGGCGAGGATGGCCTGGTCGACGGTGAGGTCGTCCTCGATCTGGTTGCCCTCCTCGTCCTGCTCGCTGGTCAGTGGGCGATACCAGGTTTCCACCGGGAAGGTACGCCCGGACACCTCGATGATCGGCGCGCCGTCGAAGTGTTTGGAGAAGCGCTCCAGGTCAATGGTCGCCGAGGTGATGATCAGCTTCAGGTCCGGGCGGCGGTGCAGCAGGGTCTTCAGGTAGCCGAGCAGGAAGTCGATGTTCAGGCTGCGTTCGTGGGCTTCGTCGACGATGATCGTGTCGTAGCGCTCGAGGAAACGGTCGTGCTGGGTTTCGGCCAGCAGAATGCCGTCGGTCATCAGCTTGACCAGGGTGTTGGCGTCGCTCTGGTCTTCGAAACGCACCTGGTAGCCGACCAGCCCGCCCAGCGGCGTGCCCAGCTCTTCGGCGACCCGCGCGGCAACGCTGCGGGCGGCGATCCGGCGTGGCTGGGTGTGGGCGATCAGGCCATGGCTGCCACGGCCCAGTTCAAGGCAGATCTTCGGCAACTGAGTGGTCTTGCCCGAGCCGGTTTCGCCGGCGATCACCAGCACCTGGTGCTCGGCCAGGGCCTTCTTGATTTCGTCACGCTTGGCAGCGATGGGCAGGCTGTCGTCGTAGCGCACGGTCGGCACGCTCTGCTGGCGCGCGGTGACCTGGGCGCAGGACGCCTGGACCTTTTCCACCCACTGCGCCAGCTTCGCCTCGTCGGGGCGCTTGCGCAGTTCGTGCAATTGCCGGCGCAGGCGATGGCGGTCGGCGATCATGGCGTGGTCGAGGTTTTGCAGCAGTTTGTCGATGGCGTGGTCAGTCATGGGGCTTTTTAGTGATGCAGGTGAGCCTGCTTTTTCATGATCGGCATTCGAAGGATGCGCGATTGTCGCAGATTTGCCGGTTCTCTGCTGCCTGTGCCGGCCTCTTCGCGGGTAAACCCGCTCCCACAGGGACCGCACAACACCCAGCCTTGATGCAATCCTGTGGGAGCGGGTTTACCCGCGAAGAGGCCAGGTGCAACGGCACAAATGTTTAGCCAGGTGCGATGTAAAGGTTGCCATTCACTGCTTTAATCAACCTTACGCCGCATGTGAGTATCAAAGGCATGACTCCCGTCCAGCCCATCGCCCCACCGTCGTCCCGCCCTTCGCAAGCGAAGGCCCGGCGCCGTGCCGGTGAGAATCCGCTGGTCCACATCATCCTCGCCTTCTGGGCCCTGTGGCACTGCCGTCACGCACGCCCACCGGATTTCTCGCTCACGCCGTTGTGACCAGACCCGGCCGTCTTCCGGCCGTTTGACTCAGCCGGGCCGCCAGCATGCGCGGTGGCCCGTGCGCCCGTGAGCGAATCCATCATGCACTTTGCACCTGTAGAGCAGGCCAGCCGTTTTCTGGCCGACAACCCCGATATCGAACTGTTCGAACTGTTCATCCTCGACGCCAATGGCGTACCGCGCGGCAAGCTGCTGCACCGCGAGGAACTGTTGGCCGTGTACCAGACCGGCCGGCCGCTGCCCAGCACCATTCTCGGCCTGACCCTGAACGGCGACGACGTGGAAAACTCCGGCCTGGTGTGGGACGTGGGCGATATCGACTGCCGCGCCTACCCGCTTGAAGGCAGCCTGGTGCGCCTGCCCTGGCGCCGGGTGCCGACCGCCGCGGTGCAGGTGAGCATGCACCCGAACGAGGGCCTGCCGGCCAGCATCGCCGACCCGCGCCATGTGCTGCTGCGTACCATCGAGGCGTTGAAGGCCGACGGCTACCATCCGGTGATGGCCTGCGAGCTGGAGTTCTACCTGCTGGACCAGCAACCTGATGCCCAGGGCCGCCCGCAACCGGCACTGGACAATGACGGCGGCCGCCCACGCACCACCCAGGTGTATGGTCTGCGCGAACTGGAGCAGATCGAGCCGTTCCTTGCCGACCTCTACGCCGCCTGCAAGGCCCAGGGCATCCCGGCGCGCACGGCGATTTCGGAATACGCCCCCGGCCAGGTGGAAATCACCCTCGAGCACGGCGACGCTCTGCAGGCGATGGACCAGGCCGTGCGCTACAAGCGCCTGGTCAAAGGCATTGCCCATGCCCATGGCATGCAGGCCTGCTTCATGGCCAAGCCGTTCGCGCAACTGGCCGGCACCGGCATGCACATGCACCTGAGCCTGGCCGACAGCGCCGGCAACAACCTGTTCGCCAGTGAAGACAAAGCCGGTACCCCGCTGCTGCGCCAGGCCGTGGCAGGCATGCTGCGACACCTGCGCGACTCGCTGCTGCTGTTCTGCCCCAACGCCAACTCGTTCCGCCGCTTCCAGGCCAACAGCTATGCCCCGCTGGCGCCAACCTGGGGCGTCGACAACCGCACCGTGAGCTTGCGCATACCGGGCGGTCCGGCCAACAGCCGGCACGTGGAGCACCGCATCTGCGGCGCCGATGCCAACCCCTACCTGGCCGCTGCGGCGATCCTTGCCGCCAGCCACTGGGGCATTCGCCAACAGCTGGACCCGGGGGCACCGGTGGAAGGCAATGGCTATGCCCAGGCCACCGAACACCTGCCCACCGACTGGCTGACTGCCCTCGACGCCCTGCAGCATTCGAGCTGGGCTCGCGAAGCACTGGGCGAGGACTTCCTTGGCGTGTACCTGAAGGTCAAGCGCGCCGAGTACCGCCAGTTCATGGCCGAAGTCAGTGAGCAGGACTGGCGCTGGTACCTGCACCAGGCCTGATCCCCGGATAACAAGGAACACCCATGAATGCAGCATTGAACAAAGGGCCGGCGCAACGCGCGCCGTCCTACTACAGCGCCACCCTCAACGACCACACCGAGTACCCGCAGCTCAAGGGCACGGTACAGGTGGATGTGGCAATCATCGGCGGCGGCTTCACCGGCGTGGCCACGGCGGTGGAACTGGCCGAGCGTGGCCTGAAGGTGGCCATCGTCGAAACCAACCGCATCGGCTGGGGTGCCAGCGGGCGCAACGGCGGCCAGGTCACCGGCAGCCTGTCGGGTGACGAAGCCATGCGCACGCAGATGCGCAACCGCCTGGGTGCCGAGGTCGATGACTTCATCTGGCACTTGCGCTGGCGCGGGCACCAGGTGATCGAGCAGCGCGTGGCACGCTACAACATCGACTGCGACCTCAAGCGCGGCCACCTGCACGCGGCCATGAAGCCCTCGCACATGGACGAGCTGCGCGCATTCGAAGCCGAGGCCCGGCGGCGCGGCATGGGCGAGCAGGTGCAACTGCTGGACCGCAATGGCATGGCCGAGCACCTGCAAAGCCCGCTGTACCTGGGCGCGCTGAAAAACCTGCGCAACCTGCACCTGCACCCGCTCAACCTGTGCCTGGGCGAGGCCCGTGCCGCCCATGGCCTGGGGGCGCTGATTTTCGAAAACTCCGAAGTGCTGGACATCGTCCACGGCCCGCGCCCGGCGGTGGTCACTGCCCACGGGCGGGTCGAGGCGCGCCAGGTGATGCTGGCCGGCGATGTGTACCACAAACTGGAAAAGCGCCAGCTCAAGGGCAAGATCTTCCCGGCCATGGGTGGCATCGTCACCACCGCACCGCTGGGGGAACTGGCCGAACAGATCAACCCGCAGGACCTGGCGGTGTACGACTGCCGCTTCGTCCTCGATTACTACCGCCTGACCGCCGACAAGCGCCTGCTGTTCGGCGGTGGCGCCAACTATTCCGGCCGTGATTCACGGGATATCGAAGGCGAACTGCGCCCGTGCATCGAGCGCACCTTCCCGGCGTTGAAAGGCGTGCCGATTGAGTTCCAGTGGAGCTGCGCCATGGGCATCGTGGTCAACCGCATCCCGCAGCTGGGCAAGCTGTCGGACAACGTTTGGTATTGCCAGGGTTATTCGGGGCACGGCATTGCCACCAGCCACATCATGGGCGAGATCATGGCCGAGGCGTTGACCGGGACGCTGGAGAAGTTCGACACCTTCGCCCAGTGCAAGCATGTGCGGGTGCCGATGGGGGATTTGCTGGGCAATCCGCTGCTGGCGGCGGGGATGTGGTACTACCAGATGCTGGAGAAACTGCGCTGAACCTGAGGCCTGCGCAACCTCTGTAGGAGCGGCCTCGTGTCGCGATCGGGCCGCGAAGCGGCCCCAGCAATTTCAGCATCACGGCTGAAAACCTGGGGCCGCTTCGCGACCCGATCGCGACACAAGGCCGCTCCTACACAGACCGCGCTGGCTGGGCGTCAGGCGATCTTCTTCAAGCCCTGTTTCTTCAGCTCTTCATCGCGCAGTTCGCGGCGCAGGATCTTGCCAACGTTGGTGGTCGGCAGCGCGTCGCGGAACTCGATCTGGCGCGGGACCTTGTAGCCGGTGACGTTGGCGCGCATGTGCTCCATCACCTGTTCCTTGGTCAGGGTCATGCCCGGCTTGACCACGATGAACACCTTGATCACTTCACCGGACTTCTCGTCCGGCACGCCGATGGCCGCGCACTGAAGCACGCCCGGCAGGGCCGCCAGCACATCTTCCAGCTCGTTGGGGTAAACGTTGAAGCCCGAGACCAGGATCATGTCCTTCTTGCGGTCGACGATGCGCATGTAACCATCTGGCTGGATCACGGCGATGTCGCCGGTCTTCAGCCAGCCATCGCTGTCGAGAATCTCGGCAGTGGCCTCCTCACGCTGCCAGTAGCCCTTCATCACCTGCGGGCCCTTGACGCACAACTCGCCCACCTCGCCCAGCGGCAGCTCGTTGCCGTTGTCGTCGATGACCTTGCACAGGGTGGACGGCACCGGAATACCGATGGTGCCGACCTGGTTGGCCTCCGCCGGGTTCACCGCAGCCACCGGGCTGGTCTCGGTCATGCCATAGCCTTCGCAGATGGCGCAGCCGGTCACGGCCTTCCAGCGCTCGGCCACGCTCAGTTGCAGGGCCATGCCGCCAGAAAGGGTGATCTTCAGCGCCGAGAAGTCCAGGGCACGGAACGCCTCGTTGTTGCACAAGGCAACGAACAGGGTGTTGAGGCCGACGAAGCCGCTGAACTTCCACTTGCCCAGTTCCTTGACCATGGCTGGCAGGTCACGCGGGTTGCTGATCAGCACGTTGTGGTTGCCGATCAGCATCATTGCCATGCAATGGAAGGTAAAGGCGTAGATGTGGTACAGCGGCAGCGGGGTGATGAGGATTTCGCAGCCTTCATGCAGGTTGGAGCCCATCAGCGCCCGGCACTGCAGCATGTTGGCCACAAGGTTGCGGTGGGTAAGCATCGCGCCCTTGGCCACGCCGGTGGTGCCACCAGTGTACTGCAGCACCGCCACGTCGTTGGCCTGCGGGTTGGCCTCGGTCACCGGCTGGCCCTTGCCCTGCGCCAGAGCGTCGTTGAAGCGTACGGCACGCGGCAGGTTGTAGGCCGGCACCATCTTCTTCACGTACTTGATCACGCTGTTGATCAGCAGGCGCTTGAGCGGCGGCAGCAGGTCGGCCACTTCGGTGACGATGACGTGCCTGACCTGGGTCTTGGGCACTACCTTCTCGGCCAGGTGGGCCATGTTGGCCAGGCACACCAGGGCCTTGGCGCCGGAGTCGTTGAACTGGTGTTCCATTTCCCGTGCGGTGTACAGCGGGTTGGTGTTGACCACGATCAGCCCGGCACGCATGGCACCGAATACCGCTACCGGGTATTGCAGTACGTTAGGCAGCTGCACGGCAATGCGGTCACCCGGCTTGAGGTCGGTATGCTGCTGCAACCAGGCGGCAAACGCTCCCGACAGCGCATACAGCTCGCCATAAGTGATAGTCTTGCCCAGGTTGCTAAAGGCCGGTTTGTCGGCAAAGCGTTGGCAGGATTGCTTGAGTACCGCCTGGATATTGGGGAATTCGTCAGGATTGATTTCCGCCGTAATCCCGGCTGGGTACTTATCCTTCCAAAAATTTTCGATCATGGAAGCCCACTCCTTCAGCAACAGCGAAGTTCGATTCACGCGTCGATGCGCTTATTATTGATATGGGATGACGGCTCGTTGCAAACCGGATCATCTGAAAGCGGGCCGAGAGTAACAGCTTTGCCTGGGGTCGCCTAGAGGCCAAAACAGGCCTCACGGTCATAAAAATGACTCAATGAACAATACAGGTCATTTTTAGAGTAATTATCCAAAATGTCGCAGATCGGGCTGTGATCAGCCTGTTAGAGCGGCTTTAAGGCATTCGCGGGTGAACCCGCTCCTACACTGGACGGTGTAGGAGCGGGTTCACCCGCGAAGAAGCCAACCCGGTATCAAGCTATGTCCCGCAGCTCCCGCCGCAGGATCTTGCCCACCGGCGTCATCGGCAACGACTCGCGCAGCACGATGTGCTTGGGCACCTTGTAGCCGGTGAAGTTGGCCTTGCAGTAGGCCTTCAGCTCATCCACGCTCAGCCCGCCCTCGCGCGGCACAACGAACAGCTTCACCGCCTCGCCGGAGCGCTCGTCCGGTACGCCGATGGCCGCGCAGTTGGCGACCTTGGGATGGCCCATCACCACATCCTCGATCTCGTTGGGGTACACGTTGAAACCTGAGACGATGATCATGTCCTTCTTGCGGTCGACGATGCGGGTGAACCCGTCCGGGTCGATCACCGCGATGTCGCCGGTCTTGAACCAGCCCTCCGCATCCAGGGCCTGGGCCGTGGCCTCGGGCTGCTGCCAGTAGCCTTTCATCACCTGCGGGCCCTTGATGCACAGCTCGCCCCGCTCGCCCAGCGGCAGCTCGTTGCCGTCATCGTCGATCACCTTGAAGGCGGTGCCCGCCACCGGGATGCCCACCGTACCCAGACGCGCCAGCTGGCCATAGGGGTTGGTGCTGGCCACCGGCGAGGTTTCGGTCAGGCCGTAGCCTTCGACGATGCGGCAACCGGTAAGCGCCTCCCAGCGCTCGGCGGTGGCCTTCACCAGTGCGGTGCCGCCGGAGTTGGTGACCTTCAGCGCCGAAAAGTCGAGCTGGCGGAAGCCCGGGTGGTCCATCAGTGCGACGAACAGCGTGTTCAGGCCCAGCAAGGCGGAGAAACGCCATTTGCCCAGCTCCTTGATGAAGCCGGAAATATCACGCGGGTTGGTGATCAGCACGTTGTGGTTGCCGGTGACCATCATGCACATGCAATTCGCGGTAAAGGCATAGATGTGGTAAAGCGGCAGCGGCGCGATCATCACCTCCTGGCCGTCCTTGATCAGCTTCTGCCCGTCCGGCCCGTGCTGCGAGAAGCAGGCCAGCACCTGCAGCATGTTGGCCACCAGGTTGCCGTGGGTGAGCATGGCGCCCTTGGCCAGGCCGGTGGTGCCACCGGTGTATTGCAGCACGGCAGTGTCGTCCAGGCTGAGCGGCACCGGCTTGTGCGACAGCTCGCGGCCCTGGCGCAGCACCTGCTTGAACGACACAGCCTGGGGCAGCTGGTAGGCCGGCACCATCTTCTTGACCTTGTCGACCACGGTGTTGACCAGCCAGCCCTTGGCGGTGGGTAGCAGGTCGCCCATCCTCGCCTCGATCAGGTACTCGATGCCGGTATCGGGCAACACCTCCTGCACGCGCTTGCCGAACATGCTCAGGTACACCAGCGCACGCGCGCCGCTGTCCTTGAACTGGTGGCGCATCTCGCGCTCGGTGTACAGCGGGTTGGTGTTGACCACGATCAGGCCAGCGCGCAGGGCACCGAACACAGCGATGGGGTATTGCAGCACATTGGGCATCTGCACCGCGATGCGGTCGCCCGGCTTGAGGTCGGTGTGCTGCTGCAGCCAGGCGGCGAAGGCCGCCGAATGGCGTTCCAGGTCCGCGTAGGTCAGGGTCACGCCCAAATTGCTGAAGGCCGGGCGGTCGGCGAAGCGTTTGCAGGAGCGCTCGAACACCTCGACGACCGAGGTGTAGGCATTGATGTCGATGGTGGAAGGCACGCCCGCCGGGCGCTTGTCATTCCAGAAGTCGGCTTGCATTTATTATTGTTCCTCTGCCTGGACCTGCTGTGAGTCCTGTAATCCTTTCACCTGCCCGCCCGAAAGCGAAAAGGCGTTGATCCGACGTTAGCAGGTAAGCCCAAGGTGGCATATACGCCAAGTGCTGCCATTAACATTGTGAATCTTATTTGTGCCCTTCCTGCAATCCGGTCGGTTGTGCATACACTGTTCGGGTACCTGTGCGCACAAGGACCCGCCATGCCTCACGACGCCTTCTGGCTACCCGCCAGCGAGCACTGCAGCCTGTATGTGCACCAATGGTTGCCGGCCACACCGGTAAAAGCCGTGGTGCTGCTGGCCCATGGCATGGCCGAGCACGCCGGGCGCTACCAGCACCTGGGCCATGCCTTGAGCGAGGCCGGCTTCGCCCTGTTCGCCCCCGACCAGCGCGGCCATGGACGCACGGCCGAGCTGGGCAGCCTCGGCCTGTTCGCCCGCCATCATGGCTGGAATGCCGTGGTCAACGACATCGGGCTGCTGGCCCAGCACATTGGTCAGCAATTCCCGTGCACGCCGCTGTTCCTGTTCGGCCACAGCATGGGCAGCTACATCGCCCAGGCCTACCTGCTGCACCACAGTGGCAGCCTGCACGGGGCGATCCTTAGTGGTTCCAACTACCAACCGGCAGCGCTCTACCGTGTGGCGCGCCTGATTGCCCGGCTGGAGGCCTGGCGCCAAGGGCCGCTGGGAAAGAGCGCGCTCATAGAGTGGTTGTCGTTCGGCTCGTTCAACAAGGCTTTCAAGCCCAACCGCACGGCGTACGACTGGCTCAGCCGCGACCCGGCGCAGGTCGACCTGTATGTCAACGACCCGCTCTGCGGCTTTCGCTGCAGCAACCAGTTGTGGCTCGACCTGCTGCAAGGCTTGGCGCAGATCAGCCAGCCGAGTAACCTCGCGCAGATCGATCCTAACCTGCCGCTGCTGGTGATAGGTGGTGAATGTGATCCGGTCAGTGCCGGCAAGCGTCTCACCCATCTGGCCGACGCCCTGCGCGCGACCGGCAATCGACATGTACAGCTGCGCGTCTACCCTGAGGCGCGGCACGAAGTACTCAACGAAACCAACCGTGACGAGGTCACCAGCGATATCCTTGGCTGGCTTGAACAGGCGCTGGCTCTTGGCCGCCCTGTGCGCAGTGAATGATAGCCGCCCTCGCCTACCCCTTAAGGAAGCCCCGATGTCCCAGGTCACCAACACGCCTTACGAAGCCCTCGAAGTCGGCCAGAAGGCCGAGTACAAAAAGTCGGTCGAAGAACGCGACATCCAGTTGTTCGCCGCGATGTCCGGTGACCACAACCCTGTACACCTGGACGCCGAGTTCGCTGCCAAGAGCATGTTCCGCGAGCGCATTGCCCACGGCATGTTCAGCGGCGCGCTGATCAGTGCTGCAGTGGCCTGCACCCTGCCTGGCCCTGGCACCATCTACCTGGGCCAGCAGATGAGCTTCCAGAAGCCGGTGAAAATTGGCGATACCCTGACCGTGCGCCTGGAAATCCTGGAGAAGCTGCCCAAGTTCAAGGTACGTATCGCCACCAATGTCTACAACCAGAACGATGAGCTGGTGGTTCAGGGCGAGGCCGAGATCCTGGCACCGCGCAAGCAGCAGACCGTCGAGCTGGTGTCGCCGCCGAATTTTGTGGCTAGCTGAAGATTGATGCAGGCAGTACCGGCCCTTTCGCGGGTAAACCCGCTCCCACATGGACCTCACAGCATCAAGCCGTGACGCAATCCTGTGGGAGCGGGTTTACCCGCGAAGAGGCCGGCGCAGCCAACATCATTCAATAGCCTGCAACCGCCGCTCGATATGCCTGCGCTCCGGCTCCTGCCGGGT
Source organism: Pseudomonas sp. ABFPK (assembly GCF_001586765.1). Classification (NCBI taxonomy): domain Bacteria; kingdom Pseudomonadati; phylum Pseudomonadota; class Gammaproteobacteria; order Pseudomonadales; family Pseudomonadaceae; genus Pseudomonas; species Pseudomonas sp. ABFPK. The sequence continues at coordinate 25,512 of NZ_LQXW01000089.1, forward strand.
CAACGCCAGCGCCTGCCGCCAGGCCGCCCGGGCCTCTTCCATATGCCCCAGCTGGTAATGCAGCTCACCCCGCGTCGCATGCGCCAGGTGATAGTCCAGCAAATCTCCCCTCGCCAGAATCCCTTCGACTTCCCGCAGCCCAACCTCCGGCCCATCCCGCTTCGCCAGCGCCACGGCCCTGTTCAGTTCTACCACTGCTGACGGCCAATGCCGCTGCAGCACGTCATACAGCCCGACGATCTCCGCCCAGTCGGTCGCTTCGGCCGTAACCGCTTCGGCATGCACCGCCGCAATCGCCGCCTGCACGGTATAGGCACCGAACGCCCGGCTTTGCAGGGCCTGGCGCACCAGTTCGCAGCCTTCGGCAATGCGTTGCCGGTCCCACAGGCTACGGTCCTGCTGCTCGAGCAATACCAGGTTGCCCCGGCCATCGGTACGCGCGCGCTGCCGGGACGCCTGCAGCAACATCAGGGCCAGCAGGCCGACCGCCTCCGGGTCGGGCAGCAACTGCACCAGCAGCCGCGCCAGGCGTATGGCTTCATCGCTCAGTTCCTGCTGCAACAGCGCCTCGCCCGACGACGCCGAATAGCCCTCGTTGAACACCAGGTAGATCACCCGCAGCACACTCTCCAGGCGCTCGGGCAGTTCGTTCAGTTCCGGCACCTGGTAAGGGATGCCGGCATCGCGGATCTTGGCCTTGGCGCGCACGATACGCTGGGCGATGGTGGCCGGGCTCTGCAGGAAAGCACGGGCGATCTGCTCGGTGGTCAGGTCGCAGACTTCACGCAGGGTCAGCGGCACCTGGGCATCGGCGGACAAGGCCGGGTGGCAGCAGGTGAAGATCAGCCGCAAGCGGTCGTCGGCCAGCAGCTCTTCTTCGCTGGGGTCCTGCGCCTGGCCGTCGAGCAGCATGCTCAGGTCCGCCTGGGAACGGTCGAACCGGGCGCGCCGGCGCAGCGCATCGATGGCCTTGAAGCGGCCGGTGGACACCAGCCACGCCCGCGGGTTATCGGGGATACCGTCGCGCTGCCAGCGTTCGACGGCGATGAAGAAGGCATCGTGCATGGCCTCCTCGGCCAGGTCGAAATCACCCAGCAGGCGGATCAGCGTCGCCAGGATGCGCCGTGACTCGCTCCGGTAGACCGCCTCGACCTCGGCGCGCACCTGCGCCAGTGCCGTCATCAGTCGGGCATCCGCTGGGTCACCACCTCCACCAGGCGGTCCAGGCTTTCTCCCCAGCCCTGGTGGAAGCCCATTTCCTCATGGGCGCGGCAGTCGGCGGCATTCCAGTGCCAGGCGCGGGCGGTGTAGCGGGTTTTGCCTTGCTCCTCGTCAAAGCTGATCACGGCAGTCATGAACGCCTTGTCCGAAGGCACCCAGCCTGGGCCGAAGGCATCGGTGAACACCAGCCGTCGCGGCGCAGCAATCTCCAGGAATACGCCCTGGTTCGGGTAATCGCTGCCATCCGGCGCCCGCATAACGGTGCGGAACAGGCCACCGATCCACAACTGCATCTCACATTCCGGGGTGGTCATGCCGTGCGGCCCCCACCATTGCATCAGCCACTGAGGGTCGGTCCAGGCGCGGAACACCTTGGACGGCGGTGCGTCGATCAGGCGACTGATGGACAACTCGTGTTGCACTTGCGCGGGGTGTGCCAGGCTCATGCTGGGAAGTCTCCATTGCTGTCAGGGTTGCAGTTCGCGCACCGGCCGCACCTCGACACTGCCGACCCGTGCGGCGGGGATGCCCTTGGCGATGTTCAGCGCCTCGTTCAGGTCACGGGCTTCCACCAGGTAGAAGCCCGCCAACTGCTCCTTGGTCTCGGCGAACGGGCCGTCGGTCAGGCTCATGTGCCCGTTGCGCATGCGCACTGTGGTGGCGGTCTGCACCGGCTTCAGCGCCTCGGCCGCCAGCATTCGCCCGGAGCCTTGGATGGATTCGGCATACGCCATGCATTCGGCGTCTTCCGGGCTGTCGGGCAGGCTGTGCAACAGCCCCTCGTCACAATAGACCAGACACAGGTATTTCATGGTCGCCTCCAGGGCATTGGCAAAGTGCGATTGGCGATAACGGCTCAGGGCTTGAGATCGAACAGGGCTTTCTGGGTTTCCATGTCGAATGGCGCCGACCAGTGTTCGTGGATTACCCGCCACTGACCACCTTGACGACGATAGCCCACGGTGGCGCGCATGAAGCCGCACTGGCTTTCGTTGTCCGCGGGGCCACAGCGGTTAAGCCAGTGGGCCAGGGCCAGGTCGCCAGCGGCATGCACGGTGAATTCGGCGTATTCGAAAACCATGGGGCCGGGGCACATGCCCATGCACATTTCCCAGTGCGCCTGGTAGGTTGCCTTGCCCTTGAACTGCAGGGCCTGGATGGCATCGAAGGCGACGATGTCGTCGGCATAGGGAGCGATGATGTTGGGGATGTCGCGATCGCGCACGGCCTGCATCCAGCGCTCGATCAATAGGCGGATCTCGGTTTCGGCTGCGGTGCTCATCGGGGGTTCCTCCGACAGGTCATGGGTGATTGGGCACGGGGGGGCAACGTGCTCTCACCTATGGTCGAACGGGGGACGGAGGAATCGACAGGTCGAGGAAATTATTCCGGGTTGATTGTGGTTTGAGATGCATATCGCGCAATTGCATAGGGGCGACAAGGTGCATGCCTTGGGTGATGTGGCGCCTGTGAGACCGAGCGCCGCCCGCGCGGCGCTTCGCAGCACAAGGCTGCTCCTACATTTGTTTCGGGCCAATTAATCCTGAGGCAAAGGCGCGCGGTCCCTTGGCGTCCATCTCGATATCGTGTCGGACAAACAAGGAGTTCGCGTGCTCTGGCACAGGCGTTACTGGCCAGAAACAGATGTAGGAGCAGCCTTGTGCTGCGAAGCGCCGCGCGGGCGGCGCTCGGTCTCACAGGCGCTGAAAATGCTGTGGCAGGCCCTTGGCGGGCTCAACCCTGCTGGCACCCCTCACCCATGGCACGGTACTGGATGGTGTGCACCTGGCCCTGATGGTCTTCGTAGGTCATGGTCGCAGGTACCACTTCGCAGACGTTGGGGATGGTCGACAGGTTGATCACCCGCTTGATGTCCAGGTTCATGGAGTAGTCGTACTGCTGGGCGACGGGCTCGCTGGAGACGGGTCTGGCCTCATCGGCGAGGGCGAACGAGGACATACCGACCAATGCAAGAATCAGTAATGGTTTCATGTGAGTTTGCCTTTTGAGCATTCAAGCTGATCGATTGACTTCTATTGCCGTGCCCGGCGCGGAGAAGTTGCCATCTACGGTGAAGATGGCACGAAGTACCGATCCCGCTTCGTACTGCCAGTGGGGATGGCTAAAAGTCTACTCCCGGCCTGGAATAGTTGAACCCCGAACTCGGACATTCACCCTTGCCAGATATGCAACAATCTGCGACAAGTTCACCGCAAAACATCGGGCCAGAGCCTCTGGCCACCTTTCAGGGCAGGGCGCGCAATTTCTGAAAATTTGTACTGTTCGAAACTTTCGGCCCCGGAACGCCGGCTGCTGGACCACTTTTACCGCCAGCACGGCTCACGCATGCGTGCTGCGGGCGACGCTGAGCTATGGGTGGCGCGGGGTCCCGGCATCATCGCGGGCCTGAGCCTGAGCCCGGTCGGCGAAGGCTTCTGGCTGACCGGGTTATTCGTCGACCCGCAGCGGCGCAGCCAAGGGGTGGCCGGGCGGTTGGTCGAGGCGGCGCTGGCGCAGGCTGGCGGGCCCACCTGGCTGTTCTGCCACCCGGACCTTGCGCCCTTCTACCAGCGCTTGGGCTTCGACATCGCCCAGCAGCTGCCGGAAACCCTGGCTGGCCGCCTGCAGCGCTACCAGCGCAGCAAACGCCTGGTGGCACTGCAACGGGGTCAGTCGTCGCTGGCGTCGAGCCCGGGGAACAGCACCTCGGTGTAGCCGAACCGGGAAAAGTCCTGGATGCGTGACGGGTAAAGCCGGCCGATCAGGTGGTCGCATTCATGCTGCACCACCCGCGCATGGAAGCCGTCGGCAAAACGGTTGATCGGGTTGCCCTGGGGGTCGATGCCTTCATAGCAGATGTGCTTGAAACGCGGCACCACGCCGCGCAGGCCGGGCACCGACAGGCAGCCTTCCCAACCGTCCTCGATCTCGCTGGATGTGGGCGTGATGACCGGGTTGAGCAGGATAGTCTGCGGCACCGGTTCGGCATCCGGGTAACGCTCGCTGCGCTCGAAGCCGAAGATCACCAGCTGCAGGTCGATACCGATCTGTGGCGCGGCCAGGCCCACACCGCCCACATGGCGCATGGTTTCGAACATGTCGTCGATCAGTTGCTGCAGTTCGGCGCTGCCGAGCATGTGCTCGGGCACTGGCGGGGCGATGCGCAGCAGGCGTTCGTCGCCCATCTTGAGAATGTCACGGATCATCGGGGGTTCGGCTCTGAAGATGGGTGCTCGCTCGGAACGGGGTGCTCATGGCCCAGCACGGTAATGGTTTCGCGGGGTTTGTGCTCATCGACGTCCTTCTCGCCAGGGTTCTTGCCCTCGCTCGACATGTGCTCGATCACTGCGTTCATCTCCGCGCCCAGCAGCAAAACGGCGGCGGAGATATAGAAATACAGCAATAGCACGATGATTGCACCGATACTGCCGTACATCGCGTTGTAGTCGGCAAAAGTCTTCACGTAGTAGGCAAAGCCCAGCGATGCCAAGATCCACACCACCACCGCCAGCACCGAACCCGGGGTGATGAAGCGGAACTGCTGCTTGACATCGGGCATCACGTAGTAGATCAGCGCCACCGCCACCATCATCAGGATGATGATCGCCGGCCAGCGCAGGATGGTCCACACCGTGACGATCACCTCCTGCATGCCGACCTGGGCGGCAATCCACTCCATCACCTGCGGCCCCAGCACCATCAGCGCCGCTGCCACCAGCAACATGCCGGCAATGCCCACGGTATAGATGATCGACAACGGAATGCGCTTCCACACCGGGCGGCCCTCGGGCACATCGTAGGCGGCGTTCATCGCGCTCATCATCAGGCGCACACCGGCCGATGCGGTCCACAAGGCAATCACGATACCCACCGACAACAGCCCGCCCTTGGACTGCTGCAACTGGTCGATCACCGGGTTCACCTGCTCCAGCGCCTGGGGTGGCAGCACCAGTTCCGATTGCAGGCGCAGCCAGGAGAAGAAGTCCGGCAGGTGCAGGAAACCGATCAGGGCGATCAGGAACAGCAGGAACGGGAACAACGAGAACAGCATCTGGTAGGCCAGTGCGGAAGCGTAGGTCGACATCTCGTCGTCGAGGAATTCCTTGACGGTGCGTACCAGCACGCGGTGCAGGGGCAGGCCGCGCAGGTCGGGGAAAATCATAGCGTCTCCTTTCGCCGCTTGATTCGTGAGTACCACGGGTAAGTCTAATAGACCATGCCGCTGCTGTGCTGATCCCGGCCATGCTGCAAGAATTTGCTTACGCCAGTAGCGGCCTATTCGCGGGCACGCCCGCTCCCACAGGTACCGCACAGTGCTTGAAATCTGTTCAGTACCTGTGGGAACGGGCATGCCCGCGAAAAGGCCGGGACAGGCCACTCACATCAAGGCTTTTTCACCGCGTCCTTCACGTTGCCCTTTATCTGTTGCCCCTCGCCCTTGAGCTCCTGCGCTTCACCCTCGGCCCGCAGCCGCTCGTTGTCGGTAACTTTGCCGACACCCTGCTTGACGTTGCCGATCGCTTCGTTGGCCAGGCCTTTCGCTTTGTCTTTGGTACCGCTCATGGCAAAACTCCTGCAATTGGGGGCACGTGGACCGTGCCGACAGTCGGTGGACCCGACGCCTTCGCCAAGCGTTCCAACAGTTTTTTCGCCTTCGAACCGAGCGGCAAGGCGGTTGGCAAACCTTGCCCCCGCTACCCGCCACCCCTCACAATGCAGGCCTTCATAGCGTCAACCCGCAGGAACCTGCATGAAACTCGACAAACCCGCCGCCATCGCCCGGCGTAACGAAGCACTGGCCCGCCCGGTGCTGACCAGCAGCAACACCCTGTTCGCCATCCTCGACCGCAAGCGCAACCTGTGGTGGTTCGAGGTGCCGGTGGCGCTGCTGCGCAAGGGCCAGCCCGACTGGGTCAACCTGCTGCTGCACACCCCGGAAAGCGACGAGCTGCAGCACCTGAAGGTGCCGACCAACTTCCTGCGCGCTCACCAGGAGCAGATGGAAGTGCGCAACCCCGGCAAGCGCCGCTCGACCATCAGCCTGGCCCTCAGCGCCGACCGCGACTCGCTGCTGCGCGACACCCGCCCGGGTGGCGAGCAGCTGGACTTCCGTACCTTCGTGCAGGCCTGATCAGGCCTTTTCGATGCGATCGTCATGGATGACGATGCGGCCCTGCTTGAACAACCCGCCAATGGCCTTCTTGAAGTTGCCCTTGCTTACGTTGAACAGCTTGCTGATCAGCGCCGGGTCGCTCTTGTCGCACACCCCCAGCACCCCGCCTTCGGCCTCCAGGCGCGCCATGATCTGCTCCTGCAGGCTGTCGGCCAGGGCAGCACCCACCGGTTGCAGGCTCAAGGCGATCTTGCCGTCCGCGCGCACTTCCTTGATGAAGCCCTTCTCGTGCATGCCCGATCGCAGGAACTTGAACACCTCGTTCTTGTGGATCAGGCCCCAGTGGCGGTTGTTGATGATCGCCTTGAAGCCCATCGGTGTCTCGCCGGCCACCAGCAGCTCGACCGGCTGACCCACCTGGTAGTCCGCCGGGGTACGGTCCAGGTAGCGGTCCAGGCGCGAGGTGGCGGTGATGCGGCGGGTGCGCTTGTCGAGGTACACGTGCACCACGCAGTAGTCGCCGATTTTCAGCGGCCGCGCCTCTTCCGAGTACGGCATCAGCAGGTCCTTGGACAGGCCCCAGTCGAGGAAGATGCCGGCACCGTTGATATCCTTGACCTTGAGGCTGGCGAACTCGCCAACCTGCACCTTGGGCTTCTCGGTGGTGGCGATCAACTGGTCTTCGCTGTCCAGATAGATGAACACGTTCAGCCAGTCATCCACTTCGGTTTCGGCGTTTTTCGGGATGTAGCGCCCGGGCAGCAGGATCTCGCCGTCGGCGCCGCCGTCCAGGTACAGGCCGAAGTCCACGTGTTTCACGATTTGCAAACTGTTGTAACGCCCAAGCAGAGCCATTTCCGATGTTCCTCAAGACAAGGCGGCTATTCTACACCTGAAGCCAGCGCGCCGCCCGACCGCTGATGCAGTGGAACCGTCAGCGTCCCTCTTGCGTCTACCGACGGGCAAGCACCCGCAAGGAGCAGCCCATGCCGCTACGCCTGTCCAAAGCCCTGCTCGTCGCCATCGGCTGCGCCCTGGCCCTGGCCGCCTGCAGCCGTATCGACCTGGCCTACCGCAACCTCGACCGCCTGGTGCCATGGTCGCTGGGCGACTACCTGGCCATGAACAGCGAGCAGAAGGCCATGCTTGACGACCGCCTGCGGGAGCACCTGGCCTGGCATTGCAAGACCCAGCTGCCTGGTTACCTCGACTGGCTGGACCGGGTACGCGGCATGGTCGCCGACGACCAGGTGACCGACCAATCCCTGCAGCAGCGTACCCGCGAAGCCCGCGAGGCGATTGGCCGGGTAGCCGAGGAAATCACCCCTTCGGCCACCGAGCTGCTGCGCGGCATGAGCGATGCCCAGGTGGCGGAGATGCGCGAGGCGTTCCGCGAGGACATCAGCGAACGGCAGAAGAAGTATGTGGATACGCCGCTGGACAAGCAGATAGCCCGCCGTACCGAACGCATGGAGAAACGCCTGACGCCGTGGTTTGGCGAGCTGACCGCGGTACAGAAGCAGCGCGTGCAGGCCTGGTCCCAGGCGCTGGGCGACCAGAACCGCGAATGGATCGCCAACCGCGCGCACTGGCAGCAGCAATTGCTGCTGGCGATGAACCAGCGCAACGACGCCAGCTTCGAGCCGCGCCTGGCAACGCTGTTGCAGCGCAAGGAGAGTTTGTGGACGCCGGAGTACCGGGCGGCGTATCAGAATACCGAGCAGCAGGCGCGCAGCTTGCTGGTGGACCTGGTGCACCAGAGTACCCCGCAGCAGCGGCGGTACCTGCAGGAACGGTTGGGCAAGGTGCGCACCGATTTCAGTGAATTGAAGTGTTTGAAGGGGTAATTGGGAAAAGCAGGCCCGGCCTCTTCGCGGGTAAACCCCACAGGGACCTCACTGGTTTCGAATCCTGTGCCGTACCTGTGGGAGCGGGTTTACCCGCGAAGGGGCCAGGCCTGTTAAAGCACAGTCACCGCCCCTTGCGCCGATACGGAAACACATCAATCACCTTCCCGTCACGAATCGCCGCCTGCAGCCCCTTCCAGTAATCCGCGTCGTACAACTCCCCATGCAGGCGGCTGAACAAGCGCCGCTGGCCGATATCGGCAAACAGGAACGGCGGAAACTCCTCGGGGAACACGTCATGCGGCCCGATCGAGTACCACGGCTCGCCCGACATCTCGTCCTCCGGGTAACGCGGCGGCGGGATATGGCGGAAGTTCACCTCGGTCAGGAAGCTGATCTCGTCATAGTCATAGAACACCACCCGGCCATGGCGGGTTACGCCAAAGTTCTTCAGCAGCATGTCGCCAGGGAAGATATTCGCCGCCGCCAACTGCTTGATGGCCAGGCCGTAATCCTCCAGGGCCTCCAGCACCTGGCCCTCGCTGGCGTGTTCCAGGTACAGGTTCAGCGGCGTCATGCGCCGCTCGGTCCAGCAGTGGCGGATCAGCACCGTGTCACCCTCCAGCGCCACGGTCGAAGGCGCCACCTCCAGCAGTTCGGCCAGGCATTCCGGCTCGAACTTGCTGCGCGGGAAGCGAAAATCGGCGAACTCCTGGGTATCGGCCATGCGCCCGACGCGGTCGACGCTTTTCACCAGCCGGTACTTGTCTATCACCGTGGCACGGTCGACCGTCTTCGACGGTGAAAAACGGTCCTTGATGATCTTGAACACGGTGTTGAAGCCCGGCAGGGTGAACACGCTCATGACCATGCCGCGCACCCCGGGCGCCATGACGAAGCGGTCGTCGCTGCTGGCCAGGTGGTTGATCAGCGCCCGGTAGAACTCCGACTTGCCATGCTTGTAGAAACCGATGGAGGTATACAGCTCGGCAATGTGCTTGCCCGGCAAGATGCGTTTGAGGAAGTTGACGAACTCCGCCGGCACCGGCACATCGACCATGAAGTACGAGCGGGTGAAGGAAAAGATGATCGACACCTCGGCCTCGTCGGTGATCAGCGCATCGGCCTCGATACCGTGCCCTTCGCGGTGCAGCAGCGGGATTACCAGCGGCCATTGCTCATCGCTGTTGAACAGACGGCCGACCAGGTATGCGCCCTTGTTGCGGTAAAGCACCGGCACAAACAGCTCCAACGCCAAGGTCGGATCCTTGCACACCCAGTCCGGCAGGCAGTCGCGCAGCTGTTCCTCCAGGCGCACCAGGTCGCCCTCCAGGTCGCCGTACGGCACATCGAACGGGTAATCGCTGAACACCGCCCGCAGCAGGCCCTTGAGCCCACCGTCAGGCCGATAGGTACGGGTTTGCGCGGCGCGCTCACGGCTGCGCATGGACGGTCGGGTGGTGTGGATGAACATGCAGCCGTCGCTGATCAGGTCGTGGCTGAACAGGCTGCAGAACAGCGAGTTGTACCAGGTCTCGGACAGCTCGTCGTCCAGCCTTGGGTCGATCAGGTGGATATAGGCGTTCTTCACCAGAGGCCATTGTTCCACATCCAGCAGCACGTCCTCGGCAAAGCTCTGGCGCAGCCAGCCGTTGACCTCGGCGACCTTCTCTTCATAGAGATTGATACGGGCGGCGGCGGCACGCTGGATATCCTGCCAGCGCGCCTGCTCGAAGCGCTGGCGGGCACCGAGGGTGATGCGCTGGAAGTGGTCGCGGTAGTCGTCGAAGCCGGCAAGGATCGTCCGGGCGATTTCGACAGCGGGCCAGGGCTGGGGCATGCGAGGACCTCGGTGCAGGGGTGAGATACAGAGCTTAGTCTGCCTGTCCGGAATACGGCGCCTGTACCGGCCTCTTCGCGGGTAAACCCGCTCCCACAGGTTCTGTGCACTGCTCGACCCTGTGGTAATCCTGTGGGAGCGGGTTTACCCGCGAAGAGGCCGGCACAGGTTTACACCGCAAGAAAGCACAAGAATCCCCAGCCCCCCTGGCGTACACTCGCGCCCCTGCCCTGCCTCCGGAGACCGTTGTGAGCCCCATCGCCCTAGCCCGCCTGCTGACCCTTGCCGCCGTCTGGGGGGCGAGCTTTCTGTTCATGCGCATCATCGCCCCCGAACTGGGCACGGTGCCGACGGCGTTCTTCCGCGTGTCCATCGCTTGCCTGGGCCTGGTGGCACTGCTCGCTGCCGCCCGCGTGCGCTGGGACTTCCAGGGCAAGCTCGGGGCCTGCCTGGTGCTGGGCATGATCAACTCCGGTATCCCCGCGACGTTCTACTCCGTGGCCGCCCAGGTACTGCCTGCCGGCTACTCGGCAATCTTCAACGCCACCACGCCGCTGATGGGTGTGCTGGTCGGCGTGCTGTTCTTCCGCGAACCGATGACCCTGGCCAAGCTCTGCGGCATCTTCCTCGGCCTGTTCGGCGTCGGCATCCTCAGCGGTGCCGGCCCGGTGGCCCTGGACCTGGCCCTGCTGCAAGGCGCCCTCGCCTGCCTGGCGGCCACCACCTGCTACGGCTTTGCCGGCTTCCTCGCCCGCCGCTGGGTCAGCGGCCTGGACAGCCGCCTGTCGGCACTGGGCAGCATGCTCGGCGCCACCCTGATGCTGAGCCCGCTGTTCGCCTGGAGCGCGCTGAGCCAGCCACCCGCCAGCTGGGGCGGCTGGCAGGTGTGGCTGTCGCTGCTGGGCCTGGGCCTGTTGTGCACAGCGTTCGCCTACATCCTGTACTTCCGCCTGCTGGAGGAGATCGGCCCGGTCAAGGCCAGTACCGTGACCTTCCTGATCCCGGTATTCGGCGTATTGTGGGGGGCATGGCTGCTGGACGAGCCGCTGTCGATGGCGCACCTGTACGGTGGTCTGCTGATTGGCGTGGCATTGTGGCTGGTGCTGCGTCCGGCCCGCAGCTGAAGCGGGGTACACGATGAACGACGCGTACAAGAAGGTCCTGTTCCGCCTGGAGCAGGACGAAAACGGCTACCCGCCCGCCTCGGTCGAGGGCCTGTGGGCCAAGGCCGTGGAAGGCGGCTATGCCGTCGACAACATTCCCTTCCATGTCTACGGCATCGCCCCGGGCGACGTGATCGGCACCCGTGAGGAAGCCGGCGAAACCTGGTTCGCCGAACTGCGCCGCAGCAGCGGCAGCTCGGTGTTCCGGGTGATCGTCAAGCCCCCGGAAACCCTGGACCAGGTACACGCGGCCTTGCACGACTTCGGCTGCAACTGCGAAACCGAGCAGGCGGTGAAGATGCTGGCGGTCGAGGTCCCGCCGCAGCGCTCGCTCGACACCTTGCTCTACTACCTGCTCACCCAGCGCGAAGCCGGCCTGCTGGACTTCGAGGAAGGCGTACTGCGCCACGCCATCCCCGAAGAGTTCCGCTAGGGCCTATGCATCGGCCAGGCGCGCGGCGGGCTTGCGGAACACGAACAGCAAGCCCACCACGATCAGCCCCATGCCCAGCAGGCTGAGCGGCGCCAGGCGGTTGCCGAAGATCAGCAGGTCCATCACCGCGGTCACTGCCGGCACCAGGTAGAACAGGCTGGTGACATTGACCAGGTTACCCTTGGCGATCAGCCGGTAAAGCAGCAGGGTCGCCAGCAGCGAGACCACCAGCCCCATCCACAGCAGCGCGCCGACGAAACCGCCAGTCCACTCCACATGCAGCGGCTGCAGCGGCGCGAACAGCGCGCACATGGCAAAGCCGGCCAGGTACTGCAGCGGCAGCGTGCCCATGGGGTTGTCGGTGATGCGCTTCTGCAGGATCGAGCCGAAGGTCATGCTGCCCAGCGCCAGCAAGGCGAACAACATCCCCGCCAGCGATACCCCGCCCAGGTTGATGCCTTGGTAGACCACCATGATCAACCCGCCAAGCCCCAACCCGAGGCCGAACAAGCGGCTCCAGGAGCGCTGGCGCTCCATCAGCACCACGGTCAGGATCGGTTGTACCCCCATCACCGTGGCCATGATGCCGGGGGTGACATGGGTATCGAGCGCCAGCAGGTAGAAGATCTGGTAAGCGCCGAGCAGCACACAGCCAGTGCCCAGAGCCCGCAGGATGGCCCCGCGACTGCGCGGCCAGCGCAGCCCCAGCAACGGGCCGATCAACAGCAGCCCGGCCAGGGCCAGCGCCGAGCGCAACAGCAGGAAGGCAAACGGGCTGGCATGCGCCAGGCCGAGCTTGGAGACGATCGCCCCGCTGCTCCACAGCAGGACGAACAGGCTTGTAGTGGCCGCCGAGGCCACGGATGCTTTGCTAAAGACAGACATGTATTGCCACCTGATTCAAGGCGAATAAGCCAGACGGACGGCGTGCGCTTCAGCGTGGGAAGTCGCCGACCGTGTTCAGTAGGTTGCGTGTGCGAAGGGATGCGGCCAGAAGCCGATCAGCCCAGCACGACCACGCAAGGAGGCGGAGCTACGCCGCCTACGACGCCACTGACAGGTGGTGGTGGATAGTGACTGATCATCGCCGGCTGCTGGCAGCCACGCACGACCATGCCCGCGACTGGCGCGATGGCAAAGCTTGTGGTGGATGGGCTGGCTGGCATGAACAGGTCTTCGGGAAGAATGCAGTGGGCTGGACTATAGCCCGGTGCCAGGCAGCTGGCAACCAATGTCAGCTGCCTTAGTGAGCGCGACTTTTTGCGCAAGAGCGGCGCGACAGTCATTCCGTCAGGTCTGCCATGATTTAAGTGCTGTGCAGAATCCTGTGAGCGGGCGTGCCCGCTCCCACAGAGGCCCTGCTGAGCCAATCAGTTATGTGCAGTTGTATGAGACCGTGCTTGCTTGCGAAGCAGACAATTAGAGTAACCTGCCAGGGCAATGCACGTCCTCGAAAACAAAAAAATGCAACTGACAATTCTACCAGTTTACAAACTTACATCATCGAATAAAGTCCCATGCATACCACCGACGGACTCCCACGTGCACACCATTCATTTCTACGAGAACGACAGGTTAAGCCTGATTCTTGATCAAACCCCACGCCGCATCAAGCGAATCAGCAATTTTGCTCTTGCGGAAATAAACGCCTTTCAACAAGCGTTGCTTTTGACACAAGACGTGCAAGCCTCAGTTCTTTCCCTAACAGGAAAACATACTAGTTCCAAGCAAATCTACTCACCCTACGGCCATTGTTTCCATTCCGCTATTTGCCGAGCAACATTAGCATTCACAGGCGAATTTTTGGATACAGACACTAATACATACCCTTTGGGTAATGGCCATCGGGCGTACGCCCCGCTATTAATGCGATTCCTGTCACCTGACTCGATGAGCCCCTTTTTGAAAGGCGGCATCAATAGTTATGCCTATTGTGGCAACGACCCAATCAATTCGTCAGACCCTACAGGCCGTACCCACGGAAAAATTTTCAAAAACCGATATAACAACACCAATCTCAGGCAACTTTCGCAACGCGAGCTACTGAAGAGGCTATATACTCAGCACGAAACCAGGAAAATAATTTTCAAGCAATTAAAGGGCGCTTACCCTCCTATAAAAAAAATACTCGACCACTTGCCAGACCACGAAATGGCCTATATGCCAGCCTTCGAAACCCGTGCAAACCAAGTGGCCCAATCTGCTGACACAGCAGCCTCATTAGTTAAAATGTTCATGAAGACCGGACAGGCGAATGCAAAGCCTTTGTTGGGTTTGAATCCCGCTGACGAGAACACAGTCATGGCTGTCGAACTACGCCTTCAACCCCCTGCAGAAACCCTAAATATCCTTCAAAGGCGATCCGCTGGCTTACGAGCCGGAATGCCTGCCAGCTACTTCGAAGATGACATGAAAGTTTTATATCCTGGTTAACGTAGTCAGGATCTGTCCTAAGAAGGGAAGGAAATTGCGTCTAAGGGACAACATGGCTGTTGGTTAATTTTTCACCGCCCCGGCTCGTCTGAATGCGTAACGCAGCCCGCATTCACCCGTTTCGAGGACCACCGATGAACGTATCCGCCTGGCTCTACCGGCCAGCCCAGATCACCTGCCTGCTGCTGGTCAGCGCCTACGCCCATGCCGCCAAGCCCGGCGACGTGTTCAAGGATTGCAAGGACTGCCCCGAAATGGTCGTGCTGCCCGCCGGCAGCTACGTAATGGGGGCCCCCGACGATGAAGTCGGCCGCCAGCCCGACGAGGGCCCGCTGCACACCGTGACTTTCGCCAAGCCCTTCGCCATGAGCCGCTACCAAGTCACCGCCGGCGAACTGGACGCCTACATCAAGGCCACCGGCACCGTCATCAAGAGCGGCGACGACCGCCCCGGCCGCTGGTGCGAAGCCAGCAAGCCCAGCTACAAGCAAGGCCCCCGCCAGCCGGCGGTGTGTATCGACTACGAGGAGGTGCAGGCCTACACCCGATGGCTGGCGAAAACCACCGGCAAGCCGTACCGCATGGTCAGCGAAGCCGAACGCGAATATGCCGCCCGTGCTGGCTCCAGCGGCCCGTTCCCCTTCCCCTTCGACGAACCTGGCAAGTACGAGATCAGCAAGCACGCCAACACCTATGGCCCCAAGGACGGGCATACCTTCACCGCCCCGGTGGGCAGCTACCCGCCCAATGCCTTCGGCATGTACGACATGCACGGCAACGTCTACGAATGGGTCGCCGACTGCTACCACGACAGCTACGAAGGCGCCCCCACCGACGGCAGCGCCTGGATCCAGGACCCAAAGTGCATCCGCGCGCACATGCGCGGCAACGACTGGGGCGAGCCGCCGATCTTCTCCCGCTCGGCCAACCGCAACGACCGCCTCAAGACCACCCGCGGTGACTTCCTCGGCTTTCGCGTAGCACGCGAACTGTGAAGTTGTGACGCGGTTAACGCAGCACCGGCCAAAAAAATCGCCAATAAGAATCGTTCCGGTTTTTCGCAGGTGCTGCGTCCTATAGCTGACAAAGAAAAATCCCTCTGCCAACGAGACCGCAATAGATGTCCAAGTCCCTCCCCGGCTCGCTCAACCCGCTTGCCAAAGCACTACTGATCCGTCATTCCCTTCGTCCCCAGCGCGCGTTCACACGCATCGGCCTGGGCCTGGCGATATCCGCTGCGATGGTTGCCCAGGTGCAGGCGCAGGAGTGGACACTGGATATTCCCGCGCAGTCGATGAACTCGGCGTTGCAGGCACTGGCCAGGCAGACCGATACCCAGTTGCTGTACAGCCCGGAAGATATCGGTGGCCTGCGCTCCTCCGCACTCAAAGGGCGCCACGACCTCGCTTCGTCCCTGCGCATCCTGCTGGGCGGCAGCGGGCTGCGTTATCAGATCGACGGCAACACCGTGACGGTAACAGCGGGTTCGGCCGCAAAGGACGGCCAGGTCGAGCTTTCGGCGACCAACGTCAATAGCATGGGCCTGGGCGCCACTACCGAAGGCACGGGTTCCTACACTACCGGCGTGACCAGCACGGCCACCCGCATGAACCTGTCGATACGCGAAACACCGCAAAGCATCAGCGTCATCACCCGCCAGCAAATGGACGACCAGCACCTGGCGACCATTACCGACGTGCTGAAGCAGAACCCGGGTATCACCATGTCCCAGGACGGTGGCGAGCGCTTTCACATCTATTCGCGCGGCTCGGAAATCAGCACCTACCAGCTCGATGGCGTGAACACCGCGCAGGACTACCTGACGCGCAACATGCCCAACACCCTGATGGACATGGCCATGTTCGACCGCATCGAGATCGTCCGCGGCGCCACTGGCCTGATGACCGGTGCGGGCGAACCCAACGGTGTGGTCAACATGGTACGCAAGCGCCCCACGCGAGAATTCCAGTCGTATGTGCAGGCCGGTGTGGGCTCGTGGGACTACTATCGCACCGAGGCCGACGTGTCCGGCCCGCTGATCGAAAGCGGCAAGCTGCGTGGCCGCCTGGTGGCCGCCAAGCAGAGCAACCAGAGCTACATGGACTGGTACAGCCAGGACCGTGACCTGGTCTACGGCGTGCTCGAAGCAGACCTGACCGATACCACCACCGTGCGCTTCGGCATGGACTACCAGACCTACGACGCCAATGGCGCGCCAGGTGTGCCGCTGTTTTTCAGCAATGGCCAGCCCACCAACTTCTCCCGCTCGACCAGTTCCGGGCCGCGCTGGATGTATGAAGACTACACCACCAAGAACTACTCCTTCGGCCTGGACCAGGAGCTTGGCAATGGTTGGCAGTTGAAAATGGCCGGCAACTACATGGATGTCGATCGCGACTCGCTGTCGGCGTTCTATCGCACCGGTGCCGGGGTCTCTACCCTCGATCAAGCCACCGGCAACGCCAAGTCCGACCTGCTGCAAGTCGATGCCCACCAGGTTCAGCGGGGCATGAACATCACGCTGCAGGGGCCTTTCGAGCTGTTTGGCCAGACCCACGAACTGGTTACCGGCTTCGACTACATGGATTACGAGAACAACCACTTCACCGGCAAAGCTGGGGAAGCCACATTCAACTTCTACACCTGGGGCAACCGCATACCGCAACCTGGCAACTATTCGCCACTGCTGGACTACGACCTGACCATCCGCCAGACCGGTTACTTCATTGCCACCCGGCTCAACTTCACCGACGACCTGCACATGATTCTCGGTGCCCGTACAACCAACTACCGTTCGGACTCGAACCAGGTGGTATTGACCACTGGCACTGGCAACCCCACGCAACTTAAGGAGCACGGAGAGGTAACACCGTACGCCGGCCTGATCTATGACCTGACCGATGAGCAGTCGGTGTACGCCAGCTACACCGATATCTTCAAGCCCCAGACCAGCCGCGACCGTACCGGCAAGGTGCTGGACCCTGTGATCGGGCAGAACTATGAAATGGGCTGGAAAGGTGAGTTCTACGATGGTCGCCTGAACGCCAACGCGGCGATCTACCTCATCAAGCGCGACAACCTTGCAGAGGAAGACACCGGTTTCAGCGTACCGGGCGTGCCTAACTCCACCGCTTACCGCGCGGTCAGCGGCGCCGAAACCAAGGGCATTGATCTTGAACTGTCCGGCGAAGTGGCTCGCGGGCTTGAGGTTCATACCGGTTACAGCCACTCCCGCACGGAAGATGCCAATGGCGCTCGGCTGACGTCTCAACTGCCGCTGGATACATTCCGCCTGTGGACTACCTACCGCCTGCCCGGCGAATGGGAGCGCCTGACTGTTGGTGGTGGGGTCAACTGGAACTCCCAGCAATCCCTGGCCACCCGCTACAACACGCGCATCACCCAGGAAGACTACGCCGTGGCCAGCCTGATGGCCCGCTACAAGATCAGCGAGCACCTGGCCGCCACGCTGAACGTGGACAACCTGTTCGACAAGAAGTACTACGCAGGCCTGGCCGGCAACTATGGCCACTATGGCGCGCCGAGAAACGCGACGCTGAACCTGCGCTACGATTTCTGATCAGCAGAACGAAAAAAGGCGACCCTGGAGGTCGCCTTTTTCATGCCTGCATGGTGTTCGCTTCGGTAGGCGGTCCGTTGTAGGAGCTGCCTTGTGTCGCGAAAGGGCTGCAAGGCAGCCCCGGCAATTCCTGCATCACTGCTGAGCCCCTGGGGCCGCGTTGCGGCCCTTTCGCGACACAAGGCCGCTCCTGCAAAGAGTGAGCAGGTTTACTGGCTGATCGTATCTGCCAGCAACAGCCTGGCAATCACCCCCTCAAGGACATCCACCTGCTCAAGGATGTCATAGTGCCCGGCGTCAACAGCAATGTCCTGGCAGCTACCCGAGATGCCACCCACGTGCGCGCCCTCCCCCGCCCACCAGCAACTTGCCGCTGCCTCGGTAGACGGTAGCTGGCGCAACTGACGCGAAAGCGCCTTGAGTTTCATGGCCACGACAAAGGTCTGCGCCAGATCAGCGTTGCCGATTTCGGCATAGGCCGACTGTGCAACCTGTGCGGCCCGTGCCGTTTCGATCACGCGCTCCAGGGCATCCTGAGTACTGCCGACCGGCACGACCGGCAGCACCAGTGCATCGGCCGAAACCCCGAGAATCACCGCCAGGAAGCCACGCAGGTCAGCGCTCCAGTCACTTTCCTGCACGGCTTGCCTGGCCGAGGGTACGAAGCTGTCCACCAAGGCCAGCACCGCAACCCGCTGCCCCTGGCTTTCCAACTCCTTGGCCACCAACACCGCCAGGGTGCCGCCCAGCGACCAACCTGCCAGCTGATAAGGGCCTTCGGGTTGCTTCTGGCGAATGTACTGTGCGTAATCGATAGCCATCGTTTCCAGCGAATCATCCACCCAGGCGTGATCCAGCAGCATCCGGCATTGCAGGCCATAAACCGTGCAACGGCCTTCCAGCCGGCGCGCCAATGGCTCGTAATCGAACACCGTGCCAAACCCGGCATGCAGGCAGAACAGCGGTGTACTCGCGCTCACTCGGCTGTTCAGCAACAACAGCGGGTCCAGGCTGGCATCGTCGGAGGCATAACCCGACAACTCGGCGATGGTCGGCCGGGCAATCACATCACGCAGTTTCAGTTCGATCGGCAAATCCTCACGGGCACGGACCTTGGACAGCATCTTCAGCACGCGCAGCGAGTCACCACCCAGTTCGAAGAAGTTGTCATCGACACCGACCTGCTCGACTTGCAGCACTTCCTGCCAGATCGCTGCCAGCGCCTGCTCGATTGCATTACGCGGGGCAACCCATGCCCGGCCTGCGGCAAACTCGGGTGCCGGCAGGCCATTGCGGTCGATCTTGCCATTGGGTGTGAGCGGCAACGCCGGCATCAGTACAAGCTGTGCCGGCACCATGTGATCCGGCAGGTCGGCGCGCAGGGCATCACGTAATTGCTCGGCGCGGGTATCGGCATTGTCCGTCACCACGTAACCGATCAGTTGCTTGCCCGTGCTGATGTCACGCGCCACCACCACGGCATCGCGCACGCCAGCCAGGTTGCGCAGGCGTGCCTCGATTTCTCCCGGTTCGATGCGGAATCCGCGAATCTTCAGCTGGTTGTCCAGGCGCCCGAGGAAGTCGATGACGCCATCGGCGCGGCGACGCACCCGGTCACCGGTGCGGTACAGGCGGCCACCCGGGGCAAACGGGTCGGCCACGAAGCGCTCGGCCGTGAGTGCGGCCCGCTGGTGATAGCCACGCGCCACGCCCTCTCCGCCGATGTAAAGCTCACCGGCCACACCATCGGGCAGCGGGTTGAGGTGCGGGTCCAGTACGTGCAGCGTGCGCTCGCCCACGCGGTCACCAATCGGCGCGTACACAGCCTCACAGGTTCGTTGCACCGGCACTTTCCACAGCAAAGGCGTAACCACGGTTTCCGTCGGCCCATAGCCGTTGGTCAACCAGCGCGGACGCAGCGTGCGCTTGACGTGCTCGAACAGGGCGTCCGGTACCGCATCGCCGCCAAAGCAGTACACCCGCACCGCTGGCGCGGGCTGCTGCTGGCTATCGGCGAATTCGGCCAACTGTTGCAGGTAGGCCGGCGGGAAGCAGGCGATATCGATACGCTGGGCATGCAAGGTCTGCCAGGTTTCTTCTGCCGTCCATAGCCGGTTGTCACGCACCACCAGGCAACCACCCGAGGACAACGTCGACAGCCAGCGCTCCTGGGCCCCGTCGAAGGCGAACGACATGAACAGCAGCTCGCGGGTCTGCAGGTCCATCTCGTACAGCCCGACTATGGCCTGGCAGTGCATGCGAATCTGGCCGTGGCTCACCGCCACACCTTTGGGCTTGCCGGTAGAACCAGACGTGTAGATCAGATAAGCCAGGTTATCCGCGCACGCGCGCTGTTCAGGTGCAGTAGCAGGCAGATGGTCCAGCGCTTGCTGGTCGAGCTCGACGCACCGCGCTACCTGGGTAAAGCGCTGGCGCAAGCCACTGCTGGTGACCAGCAGGTGCATTGCCGAGTCCTCGACGATCCACTGCAGGCGCTCTTGTGGGTAGTCGATATCCAATGGCACATAAGCTGCGCCGGTCTTCATCACCGCCAGGAAGGCCACGATCACCTCCACCGACCGCTCCAGGGCAATACCCACGCAGCTTTCCGGGCGCACGCCCTGCGCGATCAGATGGTGAGCAAGGCGGTTGGCGCGCGCATCCAGCTGGGCATAGGTCAACTGTTGGCCGCCGCAGACTACCGCCATGGCCTCGCCACGCTCACGGGCATGCCCGGCGACACGCTCGGCGAGCAGCGGCTGCTCGCGCCCAGGTGCCGCAAGCTGGTTGCGCAGGTCGGCGTGCCTTGCCTGCGCCGGCGTCAGCATGCCCAGGCTGCCCAGCGTGGCCTGGGGATTGTCCAGCATGGCGCTCAGCAGGCTTTCGAAACTGCCGCGCAGGCACTCGACAGCGGCTTCGGTAAAGCGGTTGCGCAGGTACAGGAACTCTACCGAAAAGGTTTCGCCCAATTGCACGGCCAGGTCCATGGCATAGTTGGTGACGTCGCGGTTACGTACTTCGCCAAAGCGCAACGTTCCGCCGCCGCCCTCGCGCAGGCGGTCGTCAACCGGGTAGTTCTCGAACACCACAATGCTGTCGAACAGCGCCTGCCCTGGCCGCCCGGCCCAGCGTTGCACATCGGCCAGCGCTGCATGCTCGTGGTCGCGCAGTTCCAGGTTGTAGTGCTGCAGCTGGTGCAGCCAGTCGCTGACAATGTGCTGGGGTTGCGGCGCCTGCACCACCGGTAGCGTGTTGATGAACAGCCCCAGCATCTCGCCTGCACCGGCCAGGCTGCTGGGGCGCCCGGCCACTGTGGCGCCGAAGCACACGCTGGCCTGGCCGGTGTAGCGTTGCAGCAGCAACAGCCAGGTGGCCTGGACCAGGGTATTGGGCGTAACCCTCAGGCGCCGGGCCTGGTCACGCAGGTGTTGCGTGCGCTGCGCATCCCAATGCAGGTACAGCGCATGGTGCCCGACAAGCTTGCCGTCCGCCTGCGGTGCAACACTGTCGGCCAACAGCGTCGGCCCCTCCAGGGCACGCAGCTTCTCGCTCCAGAACTGCTCCAGCTTGCCCATCGGCTGCTCGGCGAGCCAACGGATGTAGTCACCGAAGCGCCCCCCCGCATGGCTGGCGGGCCGGCCGTGATAAACCTGCAACACCTCGCCCAGCAACCGTGAATTGCTCCAGCCATCCATGAGGATGTGGTGGCGCGACCAGATCAGGTGCAGGCGTTGCTCATCCACTCGAACCAGTGTCAGGCGCATCAGGGGGGCACACGCCAGGTCGAAGCCTTCGGCGGCCTCTTCGGCTGCCAGCGCCTGCAAGGCGTCGCTGGTCACCTCACGCCCACGCCAGTCGAGCACGCGCAGCGGCAGGCTGGCCTGACGCTGAACCACCTGCAAGGGCTCCGCCCACCGGGCCGATGACAGGAAGACCGTGCGCAGGATGTCGTGGCTGGCGATCACCTGGTTCCAGGCCGCGACGAAGCGGTCTATGTCCAGGCCGTGCACATCGACCGCAGTCTGGTTGATGTACAGCGCGGCGTCGCTCTCCTGCAGGGTATGGAACAGCATGCCCTGTTGCATCGGCGACAGCGGGTAGATATCGGCAATCTGAGCAGCAGGTACCGGCACGTCGTCCAGTTGCGCCTGGTTCAGACGGGCCAAGGGGAAGTCCGATGGCGTGAGGCCTTGGGTGTCATCCTGGCAGCAATGGTTGATCAAGGCCTTGAGTTCTTCTGCATAGGCATCGGCCAGTTGCTGGATGGTCGAGGTATCGAAGACTTCACGGCTGAACGTCCAGCCCAGTGTCAGCTCGCCGCCGTACACCTGGCCATTGAGCGCCAGCAGGCTGCTCAATGGCGCATCCTCATCCTGGTTCAGCCCGGCATTCTCGCTGGCCGGTCTGAACAGGCTCGCCTGCTGGTCGAAGCTGCCATCGAACTGCCCCAGGTAGTTGAAGATGATCGCCCCCTGGGCCAGCGCCGCCAACGTCTGCCGAGCTTCACCAGCCCCCAGGTAACGCAGCACACCATAGCCAAGACCCTTGTGGGGCACCGCGCGCAGTTGCTCCTTGATGGTCTTGATCGAGCTGGCCAGCTCGGGCTGAGGGCTGAGGTTGACCGGGTACATGCTGGTGAACCAACCCACCGTGCGGCTCAGGTCGATACCGTCGAACAGTTCCTCGCGGCCATGGCCTTCCAGGCGCACCAGTACCCGCGGCTGCGCGGTCCAACGGCTGACCACACGGGCCAATGCCGTCAACAACAGGTCGTTGATCTGCGTGCGATAGGCTGCCGGTGCCTGCTGCAACAGCTTGCGGGTCCAGAGCGGGTCCAGGCGAGTGCTGACCGACGTTGCATGCTTCTGCAGGTTTTCGCCCTGGGGATGATCGCAAGGCAAAGCATCGCTGGCGCCTTGCAGTTGATCACGCCAGTAGTGCAGTTCATGTTGCAGTGCCTGGCTGCTGGCATAGGCCTGCAGCTGTTCGGCCCAGACCTTGAACGCGCTGGTCTTGGCCGGCAACTTCAACGGCTGGCCGAGGGCAAGCGCCTGGTAGGCCTGTTGCAGGTCTTCCAGCAGGATCCGCCATGACACGCCATCGACCACCAGATGATGAATGATCAGCAGCAGCCGCTGGCTGCCGTCTGCCAGCGTTGCCAGCACGGCGCGCAACAGCGGCCCCTGAGCCAGGTTCAGGCTGCGCTGGGCCTGATCGGCCAAGCGTTCCAGCGCCTCGGCATCAACGCATTCGCGTACCCACAGCAGCTCGGTCGATACCGGCGCGCCGATCGTGGCCTGCCAGCGCCCGGCACTCTGCCAGGCATTGAGCCGCAGCAGGTCGTGATGGGCATGCAGGTTGCCCAGCGCCATGCTCAACAGCTGCGCATCCAGTGCCTCACCGGGCTCGAGCAACACCGACTGGTTCCAGTGGTCACGTGCTACAAGCGCTTGCTCGAAGAACCAGTGCTGCACCGGAACAAGTGGCAGAGGCCCGGTGACCACGCCCTGCTCCAGCGCTTGTGCTTCGCTGCGCCGGGCAACCGAGGCCAGCCCCTGCACGGTCTGATGCTGCAGCAACTCCTTGGGCGTGAACTGGATATCCACCTGGCGCGCACGGCTGACCACCTGCAACGAGATGATCGAATCGCCGCCCAGTTCGAAGAAGTTGTCGGTCAGGCCCACCTTTTCCAGCTTCAACACATCCGCCCAGATCGCCGCGATCTGCTGTTCCAGATCGCTCCGCGGCGCAACGTACTCGCTCTGCAACTGGCTGGCATCCGGCTGCGGCAGGGCCTTGCGGTCCAACTTGCCGTTCGGCGTCACCGGCAGCTTGCCGAGCAGCAGCAGGTGCGCCGGCACCATGTAATCCGGCAAACCGGCCTTGAGCGCCTCGCGCAGGCTATCGCGCAATGCGCCTTCGTCTTGCGTGCTGTCGGCAGGCACCACATAACCCACCAGCTGCTTGCCGCTTGGCCCGTCCTGGGCCAGCACCACGGCTTCCTGCACACTCGGCAGCTCCAATAGACGCGCCTCGATCTCGCCCAGCTCGATGCGCAGGCCGCGGATCTTCACCTGGTGGTCGATGCGCCCGGCGTAGTCGATCACCCCATCGGCGCGGTAGCGCGCCAGGTCGCCGGTGCGGTACAGGCGCCCGCCGCTGTCGCTGAACGGGTCCGGCACGAAGCGTTCGGCGGTCAGCGCCGGGCGTTGGTGGTAACCACGGGCCAGGCCGACACCACCGAGGTACAGCTCGCCGGCACTGCCGCGCACCGCCGGTTGCAGGCTGCCTTCGAGGATGTGGGTCTTGAGGTTGTCGATCGGCTGGCCGATCGGCACGCTGATGCTTTCGTCCGGCTGGCAGGTCCAGTGGGTCACGTCGATCGCCGCTTCGGTCGGGCCGTACAGGTTGTACAGGCCCGCCGCCGGCAGGCGTTGCAGGGTCTGGCGGGCCAGTTCGGCCGGCAACGCTTCACCGCTGCACACCACGCGCTTGAGGCTGACGCAGCTTTCGACCGCTTCATGGGTCATGAACGCCTGCAGCATCGACGGCACGAAGTGCAGCGTGCTGATGCCGTGGTGGTTGATGGTTTCGACCAGCAGCTGCGGGTCGCGGTGTGCGCCGGGCTGGGCCATGACCAGGCGCGCGCCGGTCATCAGCGGCCAGAAGAACTCCCACACCGACACGTCGAAGCTGAACGGGGTTTTCTGCAGCACGCTGTCGCTGGCGTCCAGCCCGTAGGCCTTCTGCATCCAGCACAGGCGGTTGACCAGCGCCTGATGGCTGTTGCCAGCGCCCTTCGGGCGACCAGTGGAGCCGGAGGTGTAGATCACGTAGGCGAGGTTCAGCGGGGCCACGTCGATGTTCGGGTTGGCATCGCTGTAGCCATCGAAGTTCTCGGTGTCCAGGTCCAGGCTGCGCAGGCCGGCCGGGATCGGCAGGGCTTCATGCAGGTGCGACTGGGTCAGCAGCAAGGCGATGCCGCTGTCCTCGAACATGTAGCTCAGGCGATCCTGGGGGTATTCCGGGTCCAGCGGCACATAGGCGCCGCCGGCCTTCACGATGCCGAGCAAACCGATGACCATCTCCAGGCTGCGCTCCATGGCGATGCCCACCAGCACATCCGGCCCCACGCCCTGCTCGCGCAGCTTGTGCGCCAGCCGGTTGCTACGGCGGTTGAGCTCGGCATAGCTCAGGGTCTGCTGGCCAAAGGTCAGCGCCGGGGCATCCGGGGTGGCGAGTACCTGGGCTTCGACCAGCTGGTGGATGCTGGTTTCGCCTGGGTAATCGGTTTGCGTGGCATTCCAGCCATGCACGATCTGCTGCCGCTCCCCGTCATCCAGCAATGGCAGCTCAGCCACTCGCTGGCCTGGGTTGCCGACGATGCCCTGTAGCAGGTTCAGCCAGTGCCGCGCCATCTGCTGTATGGTCGAGGCATCGAACAGGTCGGTTGCAAAGGTCAGCGTGGCGCTGATGCCCAGCTCATGTTCGAAGCTGTCCAGCGTGAGGTCGAACTGCGCCGCGTGCACGTTCCATTGCAGGCTCTCCACCTCCAGGCCGGGCAAGCTGCGGCGCTCGCCCTTGCCCCGGGTCTGGTGGTTGTACATCACCTGGAACAACGGGCTGTGGCTCAGGCTGCGTTCAGGCTGCAAGGCATCGACCAGCTGTTCGAATGGCAGGTCCTGATGCACCTGCGCGCCCAAGGCTCGTTGCCGCACTTGCGCCAACAGCTCGGTGAAGGTCAGCTGCGTATCGAACTCGGCACGCATCACCTGGGTATTGACGAAAAAGCCGATCAGCCGCTCGGTCTCTACGCGGTTACGGTTGGCGATGGGCACGCCCACGCGCACATCGGCCTGCCCAGAGTAGCGGTGCAACAGTACCTGGAAACTCGCCAGCAGCAGCATGAAGGGTGTCGCCCCCTGGTGCTGCGCCAGCTGTTTGAGTGACTGGCTCAACGCTTCGCCCAGGTCAACGTCGATCCGCTCACCGCGGTAGCTTTGCAGCGCCGGGCGTGGCCTGTCGGTGGTCAGTTCCAGCACCGGGTGGTCGTCGCCCAGCTGCGCCATCCAGTACGCCAGCTGACGCTCACGCTCGCCGGCGTCCATCCAGGCACGCTGCCAGATCGCATAATCGGCGTACTGGATCGGCAGTTCGGCCAGCGCCACCTCCCGACCTTGGCTATAGCCCTCATAAAGCTGCACCAACTCATCGATGAGCAAGGGCATCGACCAGCCATCGGCGACGATATGGTGCAAGGTGAGCACCAGCACGTGCTCGTCCTGCGCCAGTTCCAGCAGTTTCACCCGCAGCAGCGGCCCATGGACCAGATCGAACGGCTGCTGGACCTCAAGCGCGACCTGCGCCTGCAGAACATGCTCCTCCACGGCCCCCAAGGCCTGGCGGGCCAGCTGGAAAGGCTGGTTCGGGTGGATGACCTGCATCAGCTGGCCATCTTCCTCGGCAATGGTCGTGCGCAAGGCTTCATGACGCTGGATCAGCGTCGCGAAGCTGCGCTGCAGGGCTGCCAGGTCGAGCTGCCCCCTGAACCTGAGCGCGGTCGGAATGTTGTAGGCCGAGCCGGTGGGCTCCAGCTGCCAGAGAAACCACTGGCGTTGCTGGGCATAGGACAGCACAGGGCGTTCGACATCGTGCCTGGCCACCGGGATGGGCAGTTGCGCGAGCGTGACGCCCTTGGACGCCAGTTTTTCGAGAAACAGCTTCTGCTGCGCCAGGGGCAGACGGATAAAGCGATAAACCAGGTCTGCGTTTCTGTTGTCCATGTGCATCTCAAACCGCCTCGAGCTCTGCCATGAAGTCCTGGAGCTCATCCAGGTCTCCGTCGTTTCGGGTACCGAGACTGCCGACCTCTTGTGCAAAGGCCTTCAGGTTCTCTGTCTGGAACAACAACGCGAGTGGCAGGTTCGTACCCAGTTCGATCTGCAGTCGTGCTACCGCCTGGGTTGCCAGCAAGGAGTGGCCCCCCAGCTCGAAGAAGTTGTCGGTAAGAGATACGTTTTCCAGGCCAAGAACTTCAGCCCATACCGCTGCGATCCGCCGCTCCAGCTCCGTTTCCGGCGCCACATGGGCCGCCCGGCGCGGGTTGCCGTCAGGCTGTGGCAAGGCCTTGCGGTCCAGCTTGCCGTTCGGTGTCAGTGGCAGGCGTTCCAACAGCAACAGGTGCGCGGGCACCATGTAGTCCGGCAGGCTGGCCTTCAGCCTGGCGCGAAGGGTGTCAAGCAACGCCGCCCGGGCTTCCTTGCTGGCAACCGACGCTGCATCGGCTGGCACCACGTAGCCCAGCAGTTGCTTGCCGCCCGGCGCATCCAGTGCCAGTACCACGGCTTCGCGGACTGCGTCCTGTTGTTGCAGGCGCGCCTCGATCTCGCCGAGTTCGATACGGAAGCCGCGAATCTTCACCTGATGGTCGATACGCCCGGCATATTCGATGACCCCGTCGGCGTCATAGCGCGCCAGGTCGCCGGTGCGATACAGCCGGCCACCCTGCCCACCGAACGGGTCGGGGATGAAGCGTTCGGCGGTAAGCACAGGGCGCGCCAGGTAACCACGCGCCAGGCCCGCACCCGCCATGTACAGCTCCCCCACCACCCCTACCGGCAGCGGCGTTCCGTCCTCGCTCAACAGGTACACGGCACTGTTGGAAAGCGGCCGGCCGATATTGGCCTGGCCACCTTGGGTGCGCAGGGTGAAGGTCGAGTAGGTGGTGTCCTCCGAAGGCCCGTACAGGTCGTACACCTTGAGCACATGGCCAGTGCCGTACAGCGCGTCGACCAGCCCCTGCTTGAGGGCCTCCCCCGCCAGGTTGATGATGCGTACACCGGACGGCAGCTGGCCGGTTTCATGCAGCACCTTGATGGCCGATGGCACCGTGTTGACCAGGCGTACCTGGTCTTTGGCCGGCAGGTGCGGCAGCTCCAGGGCATTGGCCGCCAGTACCGCATAGCCACCCGAGCCCAGGGTCACGAACAGCTCCCAGACCGACAGGTCGAAACAGATCGATGTGGACGCCAACACGCCGCACAGGTCCTGCTGGCTGTACACCGACTGCGCCCAGCCGATCATTGCCACGGCATTGCGATGCTCGATCTGGACGCCCTTGGGTTTGCCGGTGGAGCCTGAGGTGTAGATGCAGTACGCCAGGTTGTCCGGCGTGCTCACGCACACCGGGTCGGCCGCTTCGTAGCCGTCGAGCAGCAATTGGTCCACCAGCAGCGTGCGCGCCTGGAAGCTGGCCGGCACACGCTCCAGCAGGTGCGACTGCGACAGCAGCAGGATCGACTGGCTGTCTTCGAGCATGTACACCAGGCGGTCCTGCGGGTAGCCAGGATCGAGCGGCACGTAAGCGCCGCCCGCCTTGAGAATGGCCATCAGCGCGACCACCATGTCCAGGCCACGCTCCATGGCGACACCTACCAGCACCTCCGGGCCCACGCCAGCCTCGCGCAGTTTGTGGGCAAGCTGGTTGGCCCGTACATTGAGCGCGGCATACGTGAGCGTCTGCTCGCCGTGGATAAGTGCCACTGCACCTGGCGCAGCAACCACCTGCGCCTCGAACAGCTGATGGATACAGCGGTCGGCCGGGTAACTGGCCGCCGTGCGGTTCCATTCCTGCACGATACGCTGATGCTGCGCGGTATCGAGCAGCGGCAGGTCGCCGAGTGCAGCACACGGGTCACTCACCAGGGCGTCAAGCAGCGTTCCGAAGTGATGGGCCAACTGCTCGATCGCCTCGCTGCTCCAGTGCGCACGGTCATGCCGGTACTGGATAGCCAGGCTGTCGCCAAGGCTCACCAGCACGGTCAGCGGATAGTTGGTCTGCTCGCGCACCTGCACTGGGCCAAACTGCAAGCCACTCGGTGCACCCTGCCGAAGGGCCTCGGACACCGGGTAACTTTCGAACACCACCAGGCTGTCGAACAGGGCTTCACCGCCAAGCCCGGCCCAGCGCTGCACATCGTACAGCGGCGTATGTTCGTATTCACGCATGGCCAGGTTGCTGGCCTGCACCTGCCCGATCCATTGCGCGACGCTCTGTTCGCCTTGCGGTGTTCCCACCACCGGCAGGGTGTTGATGAACAAGCCAATCTGCGCCTCCACGCCCGCCAGCTCCGCTGGCCGGCCGGCGACCGTGGCCCCGAAGCAGACCGACGACTGCCCGGTATAGCGCTGCAACAGCAACAGCCAGGTAGCCTGTACCAAGGTGTTGACGGTGACACGCTGGGCACGGGCAAAGGCTTCGACCCGCTCGGTACGCCCTGCATCGAATACCTGGTGATGAACGTGATGGCCATGGCCATCAGGCTCACCATTGCGCACGGCCTGGGCCAGGCGCGTCGGCTCGTTGAAGCTGGCCATCTGGCCCTGCCAGAACCGTTCTGCCGCCGCCCCATCCTGGCGCTGCAACCAGGCGATGTAGTCACGGTAGCTGCCCGCCGCTGCCACCACAGGTTTACCGGCATGACGCTGCAACACCTCACCCAGCAACTGCGAGGTGCTCCAGCCATCCATCAGGATGTGATGGCAGGTGAAGATCAGGTGGTGACGTGCCTGCGCCGTACGCACCAGCGCCAGGCGCAACAAGGGTGCCTCGACCAGGTCGAAGCCACGCTGCCGGTCGGCATCCGCCAGGCTGTCCAGCGCCCGCGCCAGCTCATCCTCGGTACGCCAGTCATATTCGCTGAACGGCAGTGTCACCTGCTTGCGCACGACCTGCACCGCCTGGCCCAGGTCCCCCTGCCAGATGAAGCTGCTGCGCAGGATTTCGTGGGTCTGCAAGGCAGCATCCCAGGCCTGCCGGAAGGCTTGTACATCCAGGCCATCCACATCCACGCGCATCTGGTTGATGTAGTTGCCGCTGCCTTGCTCGTAGATGCTGTGGAACAGCATGCCCTGCTGCATCGGCGACAGCGGGTAGACGTCGGCGATCTGCGACACGGCAACCGGCAGCTGGTCGAGCTGCGCCTGGGTCAGGTCGGCCAACGGGAAGTCGGACGGGGTCAGGCCGCGATGTCCACCCTCACAGCAATGCTCGATTATTTCAGCCAAGACCTGCTGGTAAGCCTGCGCCAGCAGCTCGATGGTTTCGCGGCAATGAATGTCCTGGCTGAAGGTCCACTCCAGGCGTAGCTCGCCGCCATATACCTGACCGTTGACGGTCAACAGGCTGGCCAACGGTGCTTCGGCATCCTGCCTGGCGCCATCGTTCTCCATGGCGGGGGTGAACAGACCTGCTTCGCCATCGAAGCTGCCGTCGAACTGCCCGAGGTAGTTGAAGACGATCTGGCCTTCAGGCAATGCTGCAAGGGCCTCGCGGCTCGCGGCATCACCGAGGTAGCGCAGCACGCCATAGCCCAGGCCTTTGTCAGGCACGGCGCGCAGCTGTTCCTTGATGGTCTTGATCGAACTTGCCAGGTCTGCCTGCGGGCTCAGCTTTACCGGGTACAGGCTGGTGAACCAGCCCACCGTACGCGTCAGGTCGATACCCGCGAACAGGTCTTCACGGCCATGCCCTTCCAGGCGCACCAGCACTTCGGGCTGGCCGCTCCAGCGGCCAACTGCTTGCGCCAGGGCCGTCAGCAGCAGGTCCATGATCTGCGTGCGATAAGCCACCGAGCAATCCTGCAACAGCCGTCGGGTGCTTGCCACGTCGAGGCGCGTGCTGACCGAAGCCGCATGCTTCAGTTGCCGGCTGCCTTGCGGGTTGTCGCAGGGCAGCATTTCGCTGGCCCCTTGCAACTGCCCCTGCCAGTAGCCCAGTTGCTGTTGCAATGCGGGCGCGGCGGCATAGGTTTGCAAACGCTCGGCCCAGGCTTTGTACGAAGTGGTCTTGGCCGGAAGCTGCAGTGGCTGCCCGGCAGCAAGGGTCTGGTAGGCCTGCTGCAGGTCTTCCAGCAGCACACGCCACGACACACCGTCTACCGCCAGGTGATGGATGACCAAAAGCAGTCGCTGGCTACCGTCAGGCAGCGCAGCGAGCATGGCACGCATCAACGGCCCGTGCTCGAGGTCAAGGCTGCGCTGGGCTTCAGTGGCGGCTTGCTGCAACTGCTCGACGCTGGCGAAATCGCGATGCCACAGCAACTGGGAGTAGCCCGCATCGGCAAATTCAGCCTGCCAGCCCACCCCATGGCCGAACACGCGCAAACGCAGGGCATCGTGATGTTCGAGCAATGCCTGCAATGCCGCATCGAGCGTCGCCGGGTCCAGCGTTTCACCCGGCGTGAGCAGCACCGACTGGTTCCAGTGATGGCGCACGACAACGGGCTGCTCGAAGAACCAGTGCTGGATCGGCGTGAGCGGCGTCACGCCCGTTACCGCACCCTGATCGATCGATACACTGCCGCCGCGGTTGGCGAGCCGGGCCAGTGCCTGCACCGTCTGGGCCTCGAACAGGTCCTTGGGCGTGAACTGGATATCCACCTGGCGCGCACGGCTGACCACCTGCAACGAGATGATCGAATCGCCGCCCAGTTCGAAGAAGTTATCGGTCAGGCCGACCTTCTCCAGCTTCAGCACATCCGCCCAGATCGCCGCGATCTGCTGTTCCAGATCACTCTGCGGCGCGATGTACTCGCCCTGCGACTGGCTGACATCCGGCTGCGGCAGGGCCTTGCGGTCCAGCTTGCCGTTCGGCGTCACCGGCAGCTTGCCGAGCAGCAGCAGGTGCGCCGGCACCATGTAATCCGGCAAACCGGCCTTGAGCGCCTCGCGCAGGCTGTCGCGCAATGCGCCTTCGTCTTGCGTACTGTCGGCGGGCACCACATAGCCCACCAGCTGCTTGCCGCTTGGCCCGTCCTGGGCCAGCACCACGGCTTCCTGCACACTCGGCAGCTCCAATAGACGCGCCTCAATCTCGCCCAGCTCGATGCGCAGGCCGCGGATCTTCACCTGGTGGTCGATGCGCCCGGCGTAGTCGATCACGCCATCGGCGCGGTAGCGCGCCAGGTCGCCGGTGCGGTACAGGCGCCCGCCGTTGTCGCTGAACGGGTCCGGCACGAAGCGTTCGGCGGTCAGCGCCGGGCGTTGGTAGTAACCACGGGCCAGGCCGACACCACCGAGGTACAGCTCGCCGGCACTGCCGCGCACCGCCGGTTGCAGGCTGCCTTCGAGGATATGGGTCTTGAGGTTGTCGATCGGCTGGCCGATCGGCACGCTGATGCTTTCGTCCGGCTGGCAGGTCCAGTGGGTCACGTCGATCGCCGCTTCGGTCGGGCCGTACAGGTTGTACAGGCCCGCCGCCGGCAGGCGTTGCAGGGCCTGGCGGGCCAGTTCGGCCGGCAACGCTTCACCGCTGCACACCACGCGCTTGAGGCTGACGCAGCTTTCGACCGCTTCGTGGGTCATGAACGCCTGCAGCATCGACGGCACGAAGTGCAGCGTGCTGATGCCGTGGTGGTTGATGGTTTCGACCAGCAACTGCGGGTCGCGGTGTGCGCCGGGCTGGGCCATGACCAGGCGTGCGCCGGTCATCAGCGGCCAGAAGAACTCCCACACCGACACGTCGAAGCTGAACGGGGTTTTCTGCAGCACGCTGTCGCTGGCGTCCAGCCTGTAGGCCTTCTGCATCCAGCACAGCCGGTTGACCAGCGCCTGATGGCTGTTGCCAGCACCTTTCGGGCGACCGGTGGAGCCGGAGGTGTAGATCAGGTAGGCGAGGTTCAGCGGGGCCACGTCGACATCCGGGTTGGCATCGCTGTAGCCGTCGAAGTTCTCGGTGTCCAGGTCCAGGCTGCGCAGGCCGGCCGGGATCGGCAGGGCTTCGTGCAGGTGCGACTGGGTCAGCAGCAAGGCGATGCCGCTGTCCTCGAACATGTAGCTCAGACGGTCATGTGGATACTCAGGATCCAGAGGCACATACGCGCCGCCGGCCTTCACGATACCCAGCAGGCCGACGACCATCTCCAGGCCGCGCTCCATGGCGATGCCCACCAGCACATCCGGGCCCACGCCCTGCTCGCGCAGCTTGTGCGCCAGCTGGTTGCTACGGCGGTTGAGCTCGGCATAGCTCAGGGTCTGCTCGCCAAAGGCCAGCGCCGGGGCATCCGGGGTGGCGAACACCTGCGCCTCGATCAGCTGGTGAATGCTGCGCTCGTCCGGGTACGTCGCCTGGGTTTCGTTCCAGCCTTCGACCATCTGTCGCTGTTCTGGCAGGCCCAGCATTGGCAGCTCGCCAATCACCGCGTCTGCATTCTCCACCAGCGCCTGCAGCAGGTTGGCAAAGTAGCCAGCCAGGCGGCCAATGCTCTCGTCGCTCCACAGCGCACGGTCGTGGCTGTACTGCATCGACAGCGTGGTGCCCAGTTCCACCACCAGGGTCAGCGGGTAGTTGGTCTGCTCCTGCACGGCCACATCGCCGAAGCGCAGGCCACCGGGCGCGCCCTGTTGCAGCGCCTCGGCCACCGGGTAGTTCTCGAACACCAGGATGCTGTCGAACAAGGCGTCACCGCCCTGCCCCGCCCAGCGCTGCACGTCGTACAGCGGGGTGTGCTCGAACTCGCGCACGGCCAGGTTGCCGGCCTGCACCTGGCCGATCCACTCGGCCACGGTCTGCTCGGCACGCGGGGCACCGATCACCGGCAAGGTGTTGATGAACAGGCCGATCTGTTCTTCCACCCCCGGCAGGTCTGCCGGGCGGCCGGCGACAGTGGCGCCGAAGCACACGCTGGCCTGGCCGGTGCAGCGCTGCAACAGCAGCAGCCAGGCCGATTGCACCAGGGTGTTGACCGTGACCCGGTTGGCCCGGGCGAAGGCTTCGATGCGTGCGGTCTGCTCAGGGTCGAAGGCCAGGCGGTGGTCGCCATGGCCGCTACCGCTTGTGCCTGCACTGCCGGCGATGGCCTGGGCCAGGCGGGTCGGCTCGTCCAGGGCCGCAAGCTGGGCTTTCCAGAAGGCTTCGGCAACGGCCGCGTCCTGGCCCTGCAGCCAGGCGATGTAGTCGCGGTAGTGCGTGGCCTGG
This sequence comes from Pseudomonas sp. ABFPK, assembly GCF_001586765.1. NCBI lineage: Bacteria > Pseudomonadati > Pseudomonadota > Gammaproteobacteria > Pseudomonadales > Pseudomonadaceae > Pseudomonas > Pseudomonas sp. ABFPK. The sequence continues at coordinate 59,118 of NZ_LQXW01000089.1, forward strand.
GCCTGCGGCGCCAGGCCGGCATAGCGCTGGAGCACTTCGCCCAACAGGCGCGAGGTGCTCCAGCCGTCCATCAGGATGTGGTGGTTGGTGTAGATCAGGTGGTGGCGGGTATCGCCCGTGCGTACCAGTACCAGGCGCAGCAGCGGCGCGGCAGCAAGGTCGAAACCGCGCTGGCGCTCACCCTCGGCCAGGGCCTGCAATGCCTGCTCCAACGCCGGCTGGCCACGCCAGTCATGCTCGCTGCACGGCAATTCGACGGCCTTGCGTACCACCTGTACGGCCTGCTCCAGTTCGCCTTGCAAGACGAAACCGCTGCGCAGGATGTCGTGGGCATCGAGCGTGGCCTGCCACGCCTGGCGGAACCGCTGCACATCCAGCCCCTCCACATCCACGCGCAGCTGGTTGATGTAGTTGCCGGCCTGCTGGTCGTAAAGGGTGTGGAACAACATGCCCTGCTGCATGGGTGACAGCGGGTACACATCGGCGATCTGCCCGGCCTCCAGCGGCAGGCTGTCCAGTTGCGCCTGGGTCAGCGCGGCCAGCGGGAAGTCCGACGGCGTCACGCCCTGGTGCCGCGCATCGCAGCAGTGCTCGACCAGCTCTGCCAAGGCCTGCCCGTAGGCCTGGGCCAGCTTCTCGATGGTGGCCGGGTGATGAACGTCAGCGCTGTAGGTCCACTCCAGGAACAGCTCGCCGCCGTACACCTGGCCGGTGATGCTCAGCCAGTTGCCCAGTTGTGCGCCGGCACATTGGGTACGGCCTGCGCTTTCCCCGCTCGGGGTGAACAGGGCGCCGGCCTCGGCATCGAAGCTGGCATCGAACTGGCCCAGGTAGTTGAAGGTGACACGGGCCTGGGCGGCACGCTCGAGCTGTTCACGCACTTCAGCATCGCCGAAGTAGCGCAGCAGGCCGTAGCCGAGGCCTTTGTCCGGCACGCCGCGCAGTTGTTCCTTGATCGCCTTGATCGACTGGCCAAGGTCCTGGCCGGGTGTGAGGCGCACCGGGAACAGGCTGGTGAACCAGCCCACGGTGCGGCTGAGGTCGAGGTCGTCGAACAGGTCTTCGCGGCCATGGCCCTCCAGCAGTACCTGCACGTTGTCCTGTGAGCTCCACTGGCACAGGGTGCGCGCCAGCGCGGTCAGCAGCAGGTCGTTGATCTGCGTGCGATAGGCCGCCGGGGCCTGTTTCAGCAGCTTGGCGGTGCGCTCGGCATCCAGCCGTGTGGCGGCGGTACGGGCATGGGTGTTGGCCAGGCTGCCCAGCGGGTTGTCACGCGGCAGTTCGGCGTGGTCGCCGGCCAGCGCCTGCAGCCAGTAGTCGCGCTGTGCTTGCAATGCGGGGCTGCCGGCATGGCTGGCCAGGCGCTCGGCCCAGGCCTTCACCGAGGTGGTCTTGGCGGGCAGGCTCACGGCCTGGCCGTTCAGCAATTGCCGGTAGGCCGCTTGCAGGTCTTCCAGCAACACCCGCCACGACACACCGTCGACCACCAGGTGATGGACCACCAGCAGCAGGCGCTGCTGGCCATCGGCGAAATCGAACAGTTCGGCACGCAGCAGCGGCCCGTGCTGCAAGTTCAGGCTGGCCTGCACCTGGTTGCCGGCGGCGTCCAGTTCACTCAGTACTGCCAGGTTGCGCTGGTGCAGCAGTGGTGCATTGTCCAGCGGCTGGAAGCGCGCCTGCCACTGGCTTTCGCCACGGCTGAAGCGCAGGCGCAGGGCATCGTGCTGCTCGACCACGGCGCGCAGGGCTGCCTCCAGGTGTTGCACCTGCACCGGGCCGGCCGGCTTGAGCAGCACCGACTGGTTCCAATGCGCCGGCTGGGTGATCTCCATCTCGAAGAAACGCGCCTGGGCCGGCAGCAATGCCAACTCGCCGCTGGTGGCGGTGTCCACGGCTGCGGGCGCAACCGCTTGCTTGGCCTCGATGCGCTTGGCTACCTGGGCCAGCTGGGCGATGGTCTGTTGTTCGAACAACTGCTTGGGGGTGATCCGGATGCCCTGGCGTTTGGCCCGGGCGATGATCTGCAGGCTGAGGATCGAGTCGCCGCCCAGTTCGAAGAAGTTGTCGGTGCTGCCGACCTGCTCCAGCTTGAGCACATCGGCCCACACTGCGGCCAGTTTCTCCTCGATATCGCCTTGTGACGCCACATAGCCACGGCTGACCGCGCCCGGTGCCGGCAAGGCACGCTTGTCGAGCTTGCCATTGGCGGTCAGTGGCAGGCGCTCCAGCAGCAGTATCTGCGCCGGCACCAGGTAGTCCGGCAGGCGTGCCTGCAATTGCGCCTGCAGTTGCTGCACGGTCACGCCTGCGTCTGCCACCCCGTAGGCCACCAGCTGCAAGCGCTCGGCATCGCCCTCCAGTGGCAAGGCCAGTACCACGGCCTCGTTGATACCAGGCAGGCCGGCCAGCACCCGGCCGACTTCACCTGGCTCCACGCGATAGCCACGGATCTTCACCTGGTCGTCGGCACGGCCGATGAACTCGACCAGGCCATCGGCAGTCAGCCGCGCGCGGTCGCCGGTGCGGTACAGGCGGGCACCACCCTCGGTCGGCACGAAGCGTTCGGCGGTCAATGCGGGCTGGCCCAGGTAGCCCTGGGCGACGCCTTGCCCGCCCAGGTAAAGCTCACCGGGCACCTGCGCCGCCAACGGGTTGAGGTAGCCGTCCAGCACCTGGGCGCAGCCATTGCCCAGCGGGCGCCCGACCGGCACCGTGCGGCAACCTGGCAGCGGCAGCCCCGGCTCGAAGGTGAGCACGCCGACAGTGGTTTCGGTCGGGCCATAGTGGTTGATGACCCGGCAGGCCGGGCGCAGTTCGCGGATTTTTTCCAACAGGCCCCAGCTGCATGCCTCACCACCCAGGATCAACGCCTCGGTGGGCAGCACATCGGCGGCGCGGGCCGCTTGCAGCAAACCTTGCAGGTGGCTCGGCACCAGTTTGAGCACGCCGACCTGGTGCTGCGCCATGTAGCTGGCGAAGCCATCCGGGTCGAACGCAAGTTCCTGTGGCAACAGGTGCAGCAGGCGGCCCGAGGCCAGGGCACCGAACAGCACGGTGTGGCCCAGGTCGGCCGCGGTGGTGGACACCATCGCCATGCTCGCTGCGGCCGGCAGTTGCAGGCGCTCCAGCACCGCCTGGGTGTAACTGGCCAGCGCCCCGTGGCTGACCACCACGCCTTTCGGCTGGCCGGTCGAGCCCGAGGTGTAGATCAGATAGGCCGGTTGTTCGGCGGCGATGGCCATCTCGACCGGGCTGTCGCTGCAGGTTGCCCAGGCGGTGTGATCGCAGGCAATCAGCTGCACACCGTCCAGGCCGGCGAAGCGCCGGTCACCCGGCTCATGCAGCAGTACGGCGGCGCCACTGTCGGCAATCAGTTGTTGCAGGCGCTCCGGCGGCTGCTGGGTGTCCAGCGGCAGGTAGGCGGCGCCGGTCTTGAGCACCGCGAGCAAGGCGCCGACCCACTCGATGGAGCGCGGCAGGCACAGGGCGACGATGCTGCCGGCACCGACGCCGTGCTGACGCAGGTAGTCGGCCAGGCGGTTGGACGCCGCCTCCAGCCCGGCCTGGGTCATGAACCGGTCACCGGCACGCACACCGCCGTGGGCCTGGCCTTGCGCCATTGCCTGGCGCCACAAAGCGAGGAAGTCGCCGTGCGGGTAGGCCTGCGTGGCCGCCGGCAGCAGCGTCGCCACTTGCGGGCTGTCGACGATTGCCTGCTGCGGGTCACTGATCAGCGCATCCAGCACCTGGCGCAGCGAAGCGGCCATGCGTTCGATGGTGGCCTGCTCGAACAGGTCGGTGGCGTAGGTGAAGTAGCCTTCGATGCCGTCGGCCTTGTCGGAGAAGTCGAACGCCAGGTCGAAGCGGGCATCACCGCCGTCACGGGCAAAGCCTTCCACCTCCAGCGCGCCCAGGCGCTTGCGCCCTGCATCGCTGGCGGCCACGTGCTGGTTGATCTTGAACTGGAACAGCGGGTTGTGGGCCAGGTTGCGCTCGGGCAGCAAGGCATCGACCAGGTGCTCGAACGGCAGTTCCTGGTGCGACTGGGCGCCGCCGATCACGTCTTTGACCTGCTCCAGCAGCGCGGCGAAGGTGGCGCGCTCGTCCACCTGCACGCGCAGCACCTGGGTGTTGATGAAGAAGCCGATCAGGCCTTCCAGCTCCTTGCGGTTGCGCCCGGCGTTCGGCGCACCGATGCGGATGTCGGCCTGGCCGCTGTAGCGCGACAGCACCACCGCCATGGCTGCCAGTACCAGCACGAACAACGTGTGGCCACCCTTGCGCGCCTGGCTACGCAGGGCCTCGGCCTGTGCGGCGCCGATATCCACACGCACCACCGCGCCACGCTGGCTGGGTATTGCCGGGCGCTCGAAGTCCAGCGGCAGGCTCAGCACCGGCTGCTCGCTGCCCAACTGGGCCTGCCAGTAGGCCAATTGGCGCTGCGCTTCACCGGCCTCGAGCCAGGCGCGCTGCCAGATGGCGTAGTCGGCGTACTGGATCGGCAAAACCGGCAACTCGGCCTGCCGACCTTCGGCCAGGGCGCTGTACAGCTGGATGAATTCCTGCACCAGCACATCGCTGGACCAGCCGTCCGAGATGATGTGGTGCATGCTCACTGCCAGCACGTGGTGATCGGCGGCCACGCGCAGCAGGGTCACCCTCAGCAGCGGGCCGCTCAGCAGGTCGAAGGGCTGCTTGAGGGCGGCGTCCACGGCCACGCTCAGCGCTGTCTCATCGGCGGCACCGTCGAGCATCAGCAATTCCAGCGCCAGCGGGCAGTGCTCGAGGATTTCCTGGTAGAACTCGCCCTCCTCCGAGGCGAAGCGCGTGCGCAGCGACTCGTGGCGTTGCACCAGCGCATCCAGCGCCTGCTGCAGCACCGCCTGGTCCAGCGCGCCCTTCAGGCGTACCGCCATCGGCACGTTGTAGGCCGGGCTGTCGGGCTCCAGCTGCCAGAGAAACAGCAGGCGTTGCTGGGCGTACGACAGCGGAATACGCGCCAGGCCCTGGCGCGCGGGCACGATGGGCAGCAGGCGGAAGCTCTGCCCGGTGGCCTGCATCTTTTCCAGGATCTGCTGGCGTTGCTCCACGGGGAGGCCAACGAAACGTTGGGCGATGCGTTGTGCGGCAGTGAGTTCCATGTCAAGCCTCTGTGAATGCATTCATCATGTGTTCGATATCGCTCAGGCCATCGTCGGAGAGCGACAGGCCCTGCTCGTCCAGTGCCTGGGCGAACGCGCGTAGTTCGGGGTGGCTGAAGATCAGCCGCAGGGGTATGTCCAGCCCCAGCTCGACGTTGATCCGCGACACTGCCTGGGCCGCCAGCAAGGAGTGGCCGCCCAGCTCGAAGAAGTTGTCGCTCAGGCCGACCCGGGCAACGTTAAGCAACTGCGCCCAGATGTTCGCCAGCTGCTGCTGCCGCTCGGTCTGCGGCGCCTGGTAGTCATGCTGTGGCTGGTTCGGGTCGGGCAGCGGCAGCGCCTTGCGGTCGAGTTTGCCGCTGGGGGTCAGCGGCATGCTCGGCAGGGTCACCAGGTAGGCCGGGATCATGTAGTCCGGCAGGCTGGCCTTGAGGTACTGCTTCAGGGCCTGGCGCAGATCGCCGCGGTAGCCTTCGGCCGGCACCGCATAGGCGCATAGCTGCTTGCCACCGGGCAGGTCGATGGCCAGCACGGTGGCTTCGCGAACGTCCGGGTGCGCCCGCAGGTACTGCTCGATCTCGCCCAGCTCGATACGGAAGCCGCGCACCTTCACCTGGTGGTCGACCCGCCCGCGATAGGCCAGCTGGCCGTTTTCGTCGTAGCAGCCGAGGTCGCCGGTGCGGTACAGGCGGCCACCGCCAACCGGGTCGAACGGGTCGGGGATGAAGCGCTCGGCGGTGAGTGACGGCCGCTGGTGATAACCGCGCGCCAAGCACCCTGCCCCGCCGATGAACAGCTCGCCGGGCACGCCCACCGGTGTCGGCGCCAGTCCATCGTCCAGAGCATGCAGGGTACGCCCCGGCAAGGCACGGCCGATCGGTACGCCGCCCAGGCTGATCTGCTCCACGGTCATCTGCGAACAATCGTAGGTGGTGGCGACCACGGTGGCTTCGGTCGGGCCGTAGGTGTTCAGCAGGCGCACTGCTGGCGGGCCATCGGCCAGCCAGGCGCGCAGGGCATCTTCCGGCACCGCTTCTCCCCCCACGTGAATCTGCTTCAGCCGGCCATAGGCCGCAGGGGCTCGGCGCTCCAGCGCCAGCAGGCGCCAGTAGGCCGCCGGCAGGTCGGCCACGGTCACGCCGTGGCGGTTGATCTCGTCCAGCAGGGTGGCGGTGTCCCACAGCCGCAGGTCGCGCAGCACCACACAGGCGCCCTGGGCCAGCGGTGGGAAGAACTGCTCGATGAAGCCATCGAAGCTGATGGTGGCGAACTGCAGCACGCGATCGCTCGGGGTGAGGCGCGAATAGTCGCCGGCCACCTGGCAGAACAGCGACAGGGCATGGTGGTCGATGGCCACGCCCTTGGGCATGCCGGTGGAGCCGGAGGTGTAGATGACATAGGCGAGGTTGTGCGGTGCCGCCAGGTTGGCCAGCGGTTCGGCGGGCCAGGCTTGCAGCCACTCGGTGCCCGGCTCCAGTACCACGCAGGGCAGTTGCTTGCCCAATTGCAGGCGCTCACGCGAGGGCACGTCGGCCAGCAGCAGGCCGATATTGCTGTCCTCGACCATGTAGACCAGGCGTTCTTGCGGGTAGTCCGGGTCCAGTGGCACATAGGCGCCACCCGCCTTGTGAATGGCGATCAGCGCCAGGGCCATGCCCAGGCCGCGCTCGACAGCCACGCCAACCAGGCAGTCCGGCCCCACGCCCAGCGCCCGAAGGCGGTGAGCCAGCTGGTTGCTGCTGCGGTCCAGTTCGGCGTAGGTCATCTGCTGGTCGTCGAAGATCAGCGCCAGCGCATCCGGCCGCTCGTGGGCCTGTCGCGCCAGCAGCTGGTGCGCACACAAGCCGCTGCCAGCCTGGGGCGCCGGGTTCCAGCCGTGGGTCAGCTGCTGGCGTTCGCTACTGCCAAGGAAATCCAAATCGGCAATGCAGCATTGTGGTTCGGCGCAGATGGCTTCCAGCAGTGCTTGCCAATGCCCGGCCATGCGCTCGATACGTGCGGCATCGAACAGGTCGGTGGAATAGTTGAACGAGGCCGTCACGCCATCGGAGCGCTCCAGGGTGTTGAGCGATATGTCGTACTGCGCGCCCGGCTCCAGCAGGTCCACTTCCTTGACCTGCAGGCCGTGCAGGGCATCGCTGGACACCTGCTCGCCGAGGTCGCGCAGGTGGTTGTACAGCACCTGGAAGATCGGGTTCACACCCTGGTCACGCTCCGGATACAGCGCCTCGGCTACTTCGAGGAACGGCACATCCTTGTTGGCCTGGGCCTGCAGGGTGGTCTCCTTGATCGCCGCCAGCAGCTGCGAGAACGGCTGGCTGCCATCGACACGGATACGAGCCACGACCACGTTGATGAAGAAGCCGATCAGCCCTTCAAGCTCCAGGCGGTTGCGGTTGGTGACCGGCACACCGATGTTGAGCGTGCCCTTGCGGCTGTAGCGCGACAGCACGATGGCATAGGCCGCCAGGAACACATGGAACAATGTGGCGTTGGATGCCACCGCCAGTGCCCGCAGGCGCTCGGTGAGGGCCTGTGGCAGGCGCACGTCGAAGCGGCTGCCCTGGTAGCTTCTTACCTGCGGGCGAATGCGGTCGGCAGGCAGTTCCAGCACTTCGAAGTCGTCTTCCAGGCGGGCCTTCCAGTAGTCGATCTGCGCCTGCATCTGCCCCTCGGCCAGCCACTTGCGCTGCCAGGCGGCGAAGTCGGCGTACTGCACCGGCAGCGGCTCGACGGCTTGCGCCTGGCCCGTGGCGGCGGCGTTGTAGGCGGCGGCGAACTCGCGCACCAGCAGGCTCATCGACCAGCCATCGGAGACGATATGGTGCAAGGTCAATGACAGCAGGTGCTCCTGCGCATGCACCTTGAACAGCCGTGCGCGCAGCAGCGGGCCGTGCTCCAGGTCGAACGGGACGAAGGCTTCGGCTTCCAGCTTGCGCATCTGCGCGGCGTGGTCCTGGCCGCTGAGGTCTTCGAAACCGATCGGTACCGTGGCAGCCGGCAGGATGCGCTGCCAAGGCAGGCCGTCGGCCTCGACGAAAACAGTGCGCAACGATTCGTGGCGGGTTACCAAGGCATCCAGCGCAGCCTGCACGGCGCAGTGGTCGAGGTGGCCCTGCATGCGCACGGCCATCGGCGTGTTGTAGGCCAGGCTTTCGGGGTTGAGCTTCCAGAACAGCCACTGGCGGTTTTGCGAGCGGGACACCGGCAGGGGTTGCTGGCGATCGAGGATCTCGATGTCCAGGCCTGCGCCCTGCTCGCCTTCGGCCACTGCCTGGGCAAAGGCCTGCAGGTCGACGGTGTCGAACAGGCTGCGCAGCGGGATATCCACGCCCAGCTGCTTGCGTATCCGCGATATTGCCTGGGTGGCCAGCAGCGAATGGCCGCCAAGGGCAAAGAAGTTGTCACCCAGGCCTACCTGCGGTACTTGCAGGACTTGCGCCCAGATCTGTGCCAATTGCGTTTGCAGCGGGGTCTGCGGCGCTTGATAGGCCACCTGGGTGGCGGCGGGTTCCGGCAGTGCCTTGACATCGACCTTACCGTTGACCGTGACCGGCAGGTGCTCCAGCACCATCAGGTGGGTCGGCACCATGTGCTCGGGCAGCAGGCTCTTGAGGCTGGCGCGGATCGATTCCTGCCAGGCCAGGCTGTCGGCCGGCATCTGGCTGGGCACCAGCCAGGCAGCCAGTTGCAGTTGCGGCGCCTGGCCATGCACGCGCACCAGGGCATTGGCGACACCGCCCAGGGCACGCAGCTGGTTTTCGATTTCGGCCAGTTCCACGCGATAGCCACGGACCTTGACCTGGCCATCCATGCGCCCGGCGAACTGCAGGTCGCTGCCTTGGCGAACCCAGTCACCGCTGCGGTACAGGCGCTGGCCGTGGCCGTTCGGGTCGGGAACGAAGCGCTCGGCGGTGAGTGCCGGGCGGTTCAGGTAGCCACGGGCCAGGCCGGCGCCACCGATGTACAGCTCGCCCTTGGCTTTGGCCGGCAGGGGTTGCAGGCAGCGGTCGAGCACCGCGACGCGGGTGTTGGCCAGTGGCTGGCCGAGGCTGGCCTGCCCGTTCAGTTCGGCGACCAGCACACCGACGGTGGTCTCGGTCGGGCCGTAGTGGTTGAACACCTTGAGCGCCGGGGCCAGGTTGCGGACCTTGCCCAGCAGGCTCGGGCTGATGGCCTCGCCGCCGAGCACCAGGCACTGGGCCGGCAGCGCCGAGCGGCCAGCCACCAACATGGCCTCCAGGTGCGACGGTACGATCTTCAGCGCGTCTACCTGGTGCTCGGTCAGGTAGGCGGCGAAGCCTTCGGCATCCAGCACCTGCTCGCGTAGCAGCAAATGCAGGGTGTGGCCGCCGCACAAGGCGCCGAACAGCATGGTGTGGCCGAGGTCGGCAGCCGGGGTCGAGACCTGGGCCATGCTGCGGATACGCTTGAGCAGCAGGCGCGCGGCGATGCCTTCGACGTAGTTGGCCAGGGCGCCGTGGCTGATCGCCACGCCCTTGGGCTGGCCGGTGGTGCCGGAGGTGTAGATCACGTAGGCCAGGTTGGCCGGCGCCGGGGCGATGCGGGCGGCGCTGCCGCTGTCGGTTTGCGCCCAGTCCAGGCGCTGCACGCCCTCGGGCAGTTCGGCCTGCCAGTTACCGGGCGCCAGTACAAGGCGCGTACCGCTGTCGGCGAGCATGTAGGCCAAGCGTTCGGCCGGCTGCTCGGGCTCCAGTGGCAGGTAGGCGCCACCGGCCTTGAGCACGCCGAGGATACTGGCGAGCATGCCGACACTGCGGTCGGCCAGCACGCCGACCAGTGTGTCCGGCCCTGCTCCGGCTTCCACCAGCCGGCCTGCAATTGCTTCGGCGCGGGCATCGAGTTCGGCGAAGCTGGCCTGCTCGCCCGCAGCCATCACCGCCGTGCGTTCGGGGTGGCGGCTGGCGGCCGAGGCAAAACGCTGGTGAACCAGCAGCGTTGCGTCAGCCTGCGCAGGCGCGCCAATGGCAGGGGCCAGGCCTGGCAATGGCAGCTCGCCGACTGCGCCACCCGCTTCGTCGGCCAATGCCTGCACCAGGGCCAGCCACTGCTCGCCAAGGGCTTCGACGGTGGCCGTATCGAACACGTCGGTCGCATAGGTGAACGCTGCGTGCAGTTGCCCCGCTCGCTCATGGGTGTCCAGCGCCAGGTCGAAGCGGGCGCTGTGCTTTGCCAGGTTGACCGGCGCCAGGTGCAAACCGGAGCGGGTCTCGATGGCCTGCACATCCGCCACCTGCGCCTGGTGGTTGAACAGCACACGGAACAGCGGGCTCTCGCTGCTGCGCGGCAGGTCCAGGGCTTCTACCAGTTGCTCGAACGGCAGGTCCTGGTGGCTTTGCGCGCCTAGGGCGGTTTCGCGCACGCGCTGGAGCAGGCCGGTGATGTCCAGCAGTGGGTCGATTTCGGTGTGCAATACCTGGGTATTGATGAAGCAGCCGATCAGCCCTTGGCTTTCGGCGCGGTTGCGGTTGGCGATGGGCACGCCGACACGGATCGCCGACTGGCCGCTGTAGCGCTGCAGTAGCAGCTTGAAGGCGGCCAGCAGGACCATGAACAGGGTGACGTTATGCTTGCGTGCCAGGCCGCGCAGCCGTTCGACGACATCCGCGGCGATGGGGAACTCGTGACGCGCGCCACGATAGCTGGGGCGGCCCTCGCGGCTGCGGTCCAGTGGCAGCTCCAGCGGCGAATGGTCATCGCCCAGGCGCGCCTGCCAGTAGGCCAGCTGGCGCTCCTGCTCACCGGCCTGGAGCCAGCTGCGCTGCCACAGGGCGTAGTCGCGGTACTGGATTGGCAGCGGTTCCAGGCGGGCTTCGCTGCCGGCCACGGCGGCGTCGTACAGGTGCAGGAATTCGTCGATCAGCACGTTCATCGACCAGCCGTCGGCGACGATGTGGTGCAGGGTGAGCAGCAGTATGTGCTCCTCTGCCGCCAGTTGCAGCAGGCGCACACGCAGCAGCGGGCCGCTGGCCAGGTCGAAGGGGGCCAGGGCTTCGGCTTCGGCGATGGTTTCGATGGCGGCCTGACGGGCGCCCTCGTCCAGGCCGGCCAGGGCATCCTGGTGCAGCTGCAACGGGGCGGCGCTGGCCTCGACCTGCTGGCGCACGTCATCGCCGTCGGCGACGAAGCGGGTGCGCAGGGTTTCGTGGCGGGCCACCAGGGCATCGAAGGCGTGCTGCAGGGCGGCCAGATCCAGCGAGCCATTCAGGCGCACGGCCATGGGCAGGTTATACGCCGCGCCTTGCGGGTCGAGCTGCCAGAGGAACCACATGCGCCGCTGGGCGTACGACAGCTGGTCACGCTCGGCCACCTCTACCCCGGGCGCAATCGGCAGCACGGAAAAATCCATGCCCTCGCCCTGCAGCGCCTTGAGGAACAGGCGGCGCTTGTCGGGGCTGAGTTCGATGAAGCGGCGGGCGAGCTTGAGCGTTTGGTCGGCATTCATGTCGAGCGGTGTCCTGGCAGTCGAGCGGTAACTGTCAGACGAAGGTGTGGGGGGGTGATTTAGTGTGTATGGCACCGGCTGCGCCGGTGATCGCCGGCAAGCCAGCTCCCACACCGACCGCGCTGGGAGATTGCCCAGATCTTCGGGTTGCACAGTCACATAGGGAACAAGGTTCGAGAGGGTGTCACATTCACTGTGGGAGCGGGCGCGCCCGCGAAGGGCCTAACGCGGTGTATGGCACCGGCTACGCCGGTGTTCGCGGGCGCGCCCGCTCCCACAGAGCCCCGCTAAATCAATGACTTATGTGTTGTTCTATGGAGCGGGCATGCCCGCTAAGAGACCGGCATTGCCATCAATAAAATAACGTAGTCCAAATCTCTATCCCTTGTAGGACTCTTCCTAAACCCCCGCCACCCCGAAAATACCCGCCAACCGCCTGCTAGGTTCCTGGCTTCCACCTGAAAAAGAGGCGAGCCATGAGCATGCGCATGAACATCTTCGGCCGATACCAAGGCCTGGACGGCGACGAAACCACCACAGGCGCCATCTGCATTGCCAGCCAAGCGAGGGGCCGTGTGCATGGCTGCAACTGGCTACTTCAAGGCGACCCGACCACACCCTGCCCGCTATGTGGACAAACGGGCACCATCGTCGAGGGCGAAGTCCGCTGGCGGCAGGATGGTATTCCCACGGCTCTGGACGGAGCACTGGTGCAATGCGGGTGCCCACAGGGCAGCAATCGCCTGGTTGCAAGTGGGTACGCACCTCCGGCTTCGCGCGGGGCACCCGCATCTGAGCCTGTTCGTGAGGCACCAGCACACGCCCAGACGCGTAACACAATAAGAAGTACCTATCAGCCTGAGGCGGTTCAGCCCTCGCCCATTCCTCAAGGCATGGAACCCGGCTTCTACATCGTTCCGCGCTGCATGTCATACCAGGAAGTCCTGGCAGAGCTGGGCGCGCCGCAGGCCAACCTGCCTCGGTCAATTCTGGAGCGGCTGAATCCGACCTATCAGCAGGGGTTCAAGGCGGGCGAGATCTTTGTCATTGGCGATGGTTACAGTCGCCCGGCCTGCACCCGTGAAGAGCAATATGCGATGAGTGCGGCTAAACAGGCGCGAGAGGACTTGGCAGATCTCACGCCGGAAGAAGCTGACTTCATGATGCGTCACTTGCCTGAAATAGCAGGTTTGTTGAGCAGTACCAGCTTGGCAATGGGAGTGAGCGGCGCCATGATGGCTCAGGCGCTAGATGATCTTAGCGCGACGTTGCGCAAGATCGAAGAGCTGCACCAGCATCAGTTTTCCAAGCATGGACATCTACGTAGTCCGGAGTTTTTTGCTGAACGTAGAAAGCTACTCGGACAATTGGATGCGCAACTGAAGATGGGCTTTCTTAACAAGCACATGAACCTCGGAAGCCATGACAGATTACGGGGCGACTTAGGCATTTCCTCAAAAATCCTAGTACATCACTGGAGCAAGGCTGGAGCGCCCGGGGGCATCCCTGGATATTCAACGCATCTGGACAAGTTGACACGTTTATCTAACTACCTAAAAAAAGGTGGATATGTAGGGCTGGCGATCGGTGGTGGATCGTCTTGGCTGAAAACTCAAGAGGTATGTAGGTCAGGCAATTCTCAATCATGCAGAAAAATAAGATTCACTGAGATAGGCAACTTTTCAGGAGGACTAGCAGTAGGTGCCGCTGCGGGAGTAGCTGGAAAAGCGATAGCAGGCTTTGCCTGCGTGAGCCTTGGGCCCATAAGTGGAGCAGCATGTGCCATTGCAGTCGTCGGTGCTAGTTCGTACGCCGGGAGCGTAGCTGGCATGAGCATGGGCGAGTACATAGGGGAAGAGCTCTATGAATTAACCGAACATGAATGAATTTCTGGAGTCTCTCTGGGGTCTGGGATTTCTGGCCATGCCTTTCGCACTCTCTTTAGCAGGACTGTCAATGACAGCGCAACTCGCTTACCTGCCTAACTACCGGAATATCCAGCACGCCTTGAGTAGAAGTGAATGTTTGAAACGAGCTACGCATTGGTGGGGAGAACGTAGTTTTTATTCAAGGGTATCAGTCGTAGCCACACTGAGCGGAATCGCGCTAGACCCCGAATTCTTCTTGAAAAGAGGACTTCTCGATCAAAATGATGCTTCTAGTTTTCCAACCAACTTAAAAACCAAAATGCGTATTGCATTCTGTTTATTGCTAGCAGCATTTGCCTGGGCAGTGTTAGCCGCCGTACTGATCAAACTGAAGCGCATGCAATTCTGGAGTTAACTCGACCGAAGCATAGCCCATGGGAGAGGCCGAGTGCTGCAAGGGAACATACAGCAGCGATAGACAGCTGTATGTTCCCTTGCAGCACCAAGGCTCTGTGTAAAAAGTCTTGAGACGAAGGTAAGGCAAAGCAAGCACAGCCGAGGAACGGACTGGTGCAGTCATAGGGGCATTACCACAACAAAACATGTAGTCCAAATCCCTATTCCTTGTAGGCCCCTTCCTAAATCCCTTCCACCCCGAAAATACCCGCCAACAGCCTGCTAGGTTCCTGGCTTCCACCTTAAAAAGAGGCGAGCCATGAGCATGCGCATGAACATCTTCGGCCGATACCAAGGCCTGGACGGTGACGAAACCACCACAGGCGCCATCTGCATTGCCAGCCAAGCCAGGGGCCGTGTGCATGGCCGCAACTGGCTGCTTCAAGGCGAGCCGACTAGACCCTGCCCGCTATGTGGACAAGCGGGCACCATCGTCGAGGGCATTGCAGGCATGGGCGGCGGCGAAGAATTAGGTGAAGTAATCTTCGAGGTCTTTTAAGATGATTGATCATCTGGACATAAAATTAAGGCTATTTATAGTAGCCTCACCTTTCTGCCTCGGCTTGACCGCACTTGCAATGGACTTTCACATTGCAATTTCTCAGCAATATAAACAAATGGTCACAGCACTTCACCGAAGCCCATGTCTTTCATACGCCATAACCCTTTGGGGAGAGAAAGGCATACGTTCAAGAATGCTGGTGATTTTCATGGTAGCAGGCGCCATCACTTTCCCAATTTCAAGTATTCGCAGAGGCCTACTTGACAAAGAAGATTATGAGCAACTCCCCAAGCCATTGAAAACCAAAATAGTTATCGCATCATGGTTAAGCACAACCGGATTCACTTGGCTAGTCATAAACTACTTCATTATTTAGCCACAACAGAGACAACGCAATGCACCATCTGAGAGTTCGCCAAACAATAGGCAGTCAATGTATGCGAAGGTGATGCGTGCGGGCTGCAAAATTCACAAATAACTTGGGCAAATGTTATGTGGTTAATTGCTTGCTGGATGCCTATGGCCGCGCTCTTTGGATTCTTGTCAGGTTACGCACCATTCACGAAATAACTCGATCAGCCAGACCTTGCTTGCTGGAACCTGCCCCAGATGAACCCATTCCCACAGGAGTTGTGCATACCCTGAGGCATGCACAATCCCTGTAGGAGCGGCTTTAGCCGCGAAAGGGCCAGCCCAGCCAATACAAGGATCAGCGCAGCAAACCCAACTCGGCATCATCCAGCAGCGCCTTGGCCATGGCTGCGAAGTAATGCGAAGCCCAGAGCATCTGCTGATCGCCATCCATCAAGCCGGTCAGTGACAAGTCGCGAGCATAGCCCATCAGTTCCGAGGCTTGCTCCCGGGCGCTGCGGCAGGGGATGCCCTCAGCGATACGGAACAGCGGATGGGTTTGGCCTTCGCCTTGGTAGAAGTAGGTAACGCCGGGGGTGGTTTTGGTTTCGTCTGTCATGGGTTCTCCTGAATGTAACGACAAACCCTGAAATGCTTACTACAGGTTTCCACACCCGATCGCTGAACCGTCAGCGACGGGCACAGCCTAGAGAGCGGGATTTGCAGGAACAATCAGACGCATGTCGACAGAGGTTGTAGGATATTTCGCAGGGGTGGAGTTGCCAGTCCCGAGGCGTAGGAAGAGTCTGGGATTGTTGTAGGTTGCTGGGGGCATGTCTTGAGAATGCATCTGGGCTGACAGGTGTTCGCCATAACCCTTTCAGTGCCTATGAGATCGAGCGCCGCCCGCGCGGCGCTTCGCGGGACAAGCCCGCTCCCACATTTGTTGCAACGTGCCGAACCTGTCAGGCCATGGTTGCCAGCCTTGGTGGGTTGACTGGATTTCTGAGTTGGCATTGCTGCCGCATCACCTGTCTCAAGCCATGCACCCAGGCTGACAACGCCTCTCCCACAGGCATGGCCACGTTGCAACAAATGTGGGAGCGGGCTTGTCCCGCGAAGCGCCGCCCGGGCGGCGCTCGATCTCACAGACACCACACCTCTCAAGGCAGGCACATGGCAGCCCTCACTCCCGAATCAGCCCAACCCCTCGCTATACCCCTGCGCCATCGCCACCACCACCTTGCGCTTGCCGGTAAACGGCGACCGCGCATGCGCCGCAAGCATGTTGTCCAGCATCAGCACATCGTTTGCCTGCCACGGAAAGCTGATGGTGCATTCGTCCAGCACCCCGCGCACTTCATCGAGCAGCGAATCCTCGACGGTAGTACCGTCGCCGTAATACACGTTACGCGGCAGGTCCTCTTCCTCGACGATGTCCATCAACGACTCGCGCACTTCTGGCTGCAGGTTCGACACATGGAACAGGTGCGCCTGGTTGAACCACACATCCTCCCCAGTCACCGGGTGGCGCGCCACCACCTGGCAGCGCTGGCGGGTGCGCAATTCGCCGTCATCCTTCCAGATGCACTCGATGGCATGCGCCCGGCAATAGGCCTCGACCTGGCGCGGGTCTTCAGTGTTGAACACCTGCGACCATTCCACATCAAGGCCGTTGCCGTAGTTGCGCACGTACATCAGCCCCTTCTCCACCAGCCGCTCACGAATGCGCACCGGCATGCGCCGGTACACCTCGCGGCTGTCGGCAATCGGCGTCTCGCCACCGGTCTCGGCGGGGATCACGCTGTAGAACCAGATCTTCATCGGCCATTCCAGGGTATAGGCCTGCTCGTTGTGCAGGGGGATGCTCTGGTGCGCCGGGTACTCGGTGGAGGTGTACACGCCCTTGGTCACGTTGCTGCGCGGGGTGGAGCCAAACTCGTAGTTGAGCAGCGGGTGACCGAAAGAAGCAGCGAACTGGCGGAAAGCTTCGGCACCACCCACCTCGAAGCCGCGAAACAGGATGCCGCCAGCCTGCAGCAGGTGCCGGTCCACCAGCGGCTGCAACTCGGCAAAGGCTTCCAGCAGGTCGATGCCCGGCTCCGGCGCGCGCACCAGCAGTGGCAGGTTGCCGCGTGCAGCGTCCAGGGGTTCGATCGCAAAGCTCAGCAGTTCACTCATGTCCGGTCACCTCAGGCCAGGGCCGCATAGGCGGCGAAATCGGGATGTGCGCCATGTCGGCGCCTGACTGAGTGAACGAGCGGGCGATGGGGAAATTCACCCGGCCCGCACACACAGGTAAAGCCGGCGCGCGCCGGTTCGTCTGAACGATGTGCACCCTTCTATCGCCCAGGAACCGTACATGACTCGCCAGCTTCTGCTCCTCGCCCTGCTCGCCGTGGCCCCTGCCGCGTGGTCGGCAGAGCCATGCGCCGTGGAAATCCATGGCACCGACCAGATGACCTTCGACAAGGCCGCCATCACCGTGCCCAAGGCCTGCGCCGTGTTCACCGTCACGCTCACCCACCCTGGCGACATGCCGAAGAACGTGATGGGCCACAACTGGGTGCTGAGTACCCAGGCCGACATGCAAGG
The DNA here is from genome assembly GCF_001586765.1 of Pseudomonas sp. ABFPK. Lineage (NCBI taxonomy): Bacteria > Pseudomonadati > Pseudomonadota > Gammaproteobacteria > Pseudomonadales > Pseudomonadaceae > Pseudomonas > Pseudomonas sp. ABFPK. Next base: position 76,497 of record NZ_LQXW01000089.1, read on the forward strand.
CGTGCTCGACGACGGCCAGAAAGCCGGCGAGGCACTGGACTACGTGAAGCCCGGCGACACCCGGGTGATCGCCCACACCCGCCTGATCGGCGGCGGTGAAACAGACAGCATCAGCCTCGACGTCCGGTCGCTGAAGGCAGGTACCGCGTACAGCTTCTACTGCTCGTTCCCGTTCCACGGCACCTTGATGAAAGGCTCCCTGACCCTCGGCAGCTGACCCGCCCCCACCTCACCAGCGAGATCACGCTTCATGAAAACCTCCTCCCCCGGGGCCATCCGCGAATTGCTGGGCCTGCTGAAACCCTACCGCCCGGCGGTAATCGTCTCGGTGCTGCTGGGCATGCTCGGCGGTCTGGCCGTGACCGCCCTGCTGGCCACCGTCAACCAGGGCCTGCATGCCGCTGGCGGCATGAGCCAGGGCGTGATCCTGGCCTTCGCCGGCCTGTGCGTGCTGGCCTTGGTCAGCAGCGTGGCGGCCGACAGCGGTACCAACTACGTTGGGCAGAAAGTCATCGCCAGGCTGCGCAAGGACCTCGGCGCCAAGGTGCTGTCAGCGCCGATCGAGCAGATCGAGCGCTACCGCACCCATCGCCTGATCCCGGTGCTGACCCGCGACGTCGACACCATCAGCGACTTTGCCTTCGCCTTCGCCCCGCTGGCCATCTCGCTCACCACCGTGACTGGCTGCATGGCCTACCTGGCCTGGCTGTCGTGGCCGATCTTCCTCATCACCCTGGCGGCCATCGGCATTGGCAGTGGCATCCAGTACGTGGCCAGGCAGAAAGGCGTGGCCGGCTTCAACGCCGCCCGCGATGCCGAAGACAACCTGCAGAAGCACTACTCGGCCATCGCCGAGGGCGCCAAGGAGCTGCGCATCGACCGCCGCCGCCGCCACGCCATGCTGACCCGTAACATCCAGGGCACCGCCGACTTCATCGCCAACACCCATATCCGCGCCATCAACATCTTCGTCGCGGCCAAGAGCCTGGGGTCGATGCTGTTCTTCGTGGTCATCGGCCTGACCCTGGCCCTGCAATCGCTATGGCCGAGCAACGACCCGGCGGTGATGAGCGGCTTCGTGCTGGTGCTGCTGTACATGAAAGGCCCGCTGGAAACCTTGATCGGCAACCTGCCGATCCTCGGCCGCGCCCAGGTGGCGTTCCGCCGCATTGCCGACCTGTCCGAGCGCTTCTCCTCGCCCGAGCCGCACCTGCTGCTGGAGCCGCCGGTCAAGCGCACCGCCCCGGCCAGCGCGCACCTGGAACTGCACAACGTCGAGTACGCCTACCCGCCGGTGGACGGCAACGAGCCGTTCCGCGTGGGGCCGGTGAACCTGAGCATCGAACCGGGCGAGATCCTGTTCATCGTCGGCGAGAACGGCTGCGGCAAGACTTCGCTGATCAAGCTGCTGCTCGGCCTATACACCCCGCAACGCGGCGAAGTGCGCCTGAACGGCAAGGCCGTCGGCCCGGAGGGGCTGGATGACTATCGCCAGCTGTTCACCACGGTGTTCGCCGACTACTACCTGTTCGACGACCTGCCCGAGCATGAACACAGCCTGCCCAGTGATGCCACGCGCTACCTCGAGCGGCTGGAGATCGCCCACAAGGTGAGCGTACGCGACGGTGCCTTTACCACCACCGACCTGTCGACCGGCCAGCGCAAGCGCCTGGCACTGGTCAATGCCTGGCTGGACGGGCGACCGGTGCTGGTGTTCGACGAATGGGCGGCGGACCAGGACCCGACCTTCCGCCGGGTGTTCTACACCGAGCTGCTGCCGGACCTGAAGCGTTTGGGCAAGACCATCATCGTGATTTCGCATGATGACCGGTATTTCGATACGGCGGACAAGGTGGTGCACCTTAGCCGGGGGAAAGTGGTGGAGGCGTTGGAGCCGGCTTGAGGCAGCAAAGGGGGGCTGCGCGCCCCTCATCCACCACAATCTATAATCGTTCTATAGTCTGTCTATAATTCCCTATAAACACCGCGCCTCTCAGATCTATAATGCCTCTATAATCCATCTATAATCGACTATAAATTGAAACGGAGGGGCCGAGATGCCTGAAACTGTCTATCACCGCCCGGCGCTTGCGTCCCGCCTGTCGAAATTGATCCTGCAAGTCGCCGTGGGCAGCGCAGCAAGCTCTGGTGTGTTTCTCGCTGCGCCACGACGTACCGGGAAATCCACCTTTGCCCGCGAAGACCTGCGCCCGGCCCTCGAAACAGCCGGGGCCATTGTGCTGTATGCCGATCTGTGGAAAGACCTGACCAAGGATCCCGGGCAAGTCATCGTAGAAGCGGTGCGTGAGGCGGTCGGGCGTAACGAAGGCTTCATCACGCGGCTGGCAAAGTCATCTGGCATGGAGAAGGTCACTGTCGGCGGCCTGAATTTCAGCGTGGACAAGATCGGGCTGGGGCAAGATGTCGACCTGACCACCGCCCTGGCGGCGCTCTCCGATGAGTCCCGCAAGATCATCGTGCTGATCATCGACGAAGCACAGCATGCAATCACGACCGAGCAAGGAATAGCGGCGCTGTTCGCCCTCAAGGCAGCCAGAGACGAACTCAACAGTTCGAAGCACCATGGCTTGCGCATCGTCTGCACCGGTTCAAACCGGGACAAGCTGGCCATGCTGCGCAGCAGCAAGGACCAGGCGTTCTTCGGCGCCTCCATGGTGCAGTTCCCGACCCTGGACCAGGACTTCATCGACTGGCTGTGCGCCAATATCGACCTGCCATGCGCACTCGATTCAACGGAGGTGTTTCAGCTCTTCAAGGAAAGCGGCTATCGCCCAGAGCTATTGGGTGCGGCCGCGGATGAAATCCGCTTCGACTTCGGCATTGAACCCGAGGCCATTCCGGCACGGTTCAGAGAGCTTGTCCAGGCACAAGCCAATGACTTGAACGCAAACCTGAAAAAGGTGATCCACAGCCTCACGCCTATCCAGGCTGCGGTTCTACGTGTCATGTGCGCAAAGGGGAACGACTACGCGCCGTTCGAGGCCCCGACCATGGCACTGTACGCCAAAGCGATGGAACAGGCTGGCGTGGATGCGAGCGAAGTGAAGGCCGAGGTACCGGGGGTGCAGCAAGCGCTTATCGCCTTGCAGGACAAGAATCTGGTGTGGAAAGCATCGCGGGGGGTGTACGCGGTAGATGAACAGGTGATAGTCGATATCGTGCGAGCGGACGGTTTGCTGGAAGGTCTTGCCTGAGTGGTTTTCTGAGAGGACGCCGGGGGCGCTTTGCGCCCCTATCGCGACACAAGGCCGCTCCTACAGGAGTACGCAATCACCTGTAGGAGCGGCCTTGTGTCGCGATGGGCTGCAAGGCAGCCCCAACAGGCAGAAATCAGAACAACCAGTGATACAACAGGTACACCACCACCGCCGCCAGCACCGGCCGCAGCACGCGGTAGGCCTTGGGGTTGGCGCGCTTGAACTGCTTGACCTGGCTACTGATCCGGTTGCTGAAGCGCTTGCTCCAGGCGTAGGCCTGGTTGATCCCGCCCACACGCTCGTCGTCGGTGTTCTGCGGCGCGGTGGCACGGCCGAGGAAGGCGCTGACCTGGCGGTTGATGCGGGTCATCAGTGGGCTGCTCAGCGGGCGTTCGATGTCGCAGAACAGGATCACCCGGGTAACGTCGGTCTCGTTCTTGACCCAGTGCACGTAGGTTTCATCGAACATCACGTCCTCACCGTCACGCCAGGCATATTCCTCGCCATCGACGTAGATGCGGCAAGCATCGGAGTTGGGGGTGGACAGGCCCAGGTGGTAGCGCAGGGAACCGGCGAACGGGTCGCGGTGCGGGTTCAGGTGGCTGCCGCCGGGCAACAGGGCGAACATCGCGCCCTTGACGTTGGGGATGCTGCTGACCAACTCGACAGTGCGCGGGCACAGGGTTTCGGCAGAAGGCAACGGTTTGTCGTACCACTTCAGGTAAAAGCGCTTCCAGCCTTTCTTGAAGAACGAACCGAAGCCTGCGTCGTTATCCTTCTCGGCGGCGCGGATGTAACCTTCGTCGAACAGGCGCATGGCCTCTTCGCGGATTTCCTGCCAGTTGTCCTTCAGCACATCCAGCTCGGGGAAGCGCTGGCGGTCCAGGTAGGGCTTGGACGGTACGCCGGAAAACAGGTACATCAGGCTGTTATAAGGGGCGAACAGCGCCGAATGGTTGACGAACTGGCGCAACACCGGCAAGCGAGCCTTGCCGCGCAGGTGCACGAACAGCACGCTGCCAAAAAACACCAGCAAGACACCCGCCTTGGCTGCAAAGGAAAAGGTCATGCTTTCACTCCTTGAGGAAGAAACAGGGCTGCGCGCCCTGCACTCCGATAAATCATCCTGCCATCATAAACTGATGCCGCCAGGGTAAAAACAGCCCGGGCAGCAACTCAATCATGAAGATTTTGCAATAAACCACGCTGGCGAGCATTGCTGCGGGTCAGCAGCAGGGCATGAAACCTGGGGGCGCCTTGCGCCCCGTTCGCGACACAAGGCCGCTCCTACAACAGGTCGCATTCCCTTGTAGGAGCGGCCTTGTGTCGCGATGGGCTGCAAAGCAGCCCCACACCTTACTGCTGGTTTTCCTGCTCGCTGAACATGTCGCTGAACAGCATGCTCGACAGGTAGCGCTCGCCGGAGTCCGGCAGAATCACGACGATGGTCTTGCCCTGCATTTCCGGCTTTTCGGCCAGGCGCACGGCCGCTGCCATCGCCGCACCACAGGAAATGCCACAGAGGATGCCCTCTTCCTGCATCAGGCGGATGGCCATGGCCTTGGACTCTTCGTCGGTCACCGTTTCCACCTGGTCGACGATCGACAGGTCGAGGTTCTTCGGCACGAAGCCGGCGCCGATGCCCTGGATCTTGTGCGGGCTGGGCTTGAGCTCTTCGCCGGCCAGGGTCTGGCTGATAAGCGGCGAGGCCACTGGTTCCACCGCCACCGACAGGATCGCCTTGCCCTGCGTGTGCTTGATGTAGCGCGAAACACCGGTGATGGTGCCGCCGGTGCCGACCCCAGCCACCAGCACGTCGACCGCGCCGTCGGTGTCGTTCCAGATTTCCGGGCCGGTGGTTTTTTCGTGGATCGCCGGGTTGGCCGGGTTTTCGAACTGGCCCGGCAGGAAGTACTGGGCCGGGCCGGAGGCGACGATTTCGTTGGCCTTCTCGATGGCGCCCTTCATGCCCTTGGCCGGGTCGGTCAGCACCAGCTCGGCCCCCAGCGCCTTCAGCACCTTGCGGCGCTCCAGGCTCATGGACGCGGGCATGGTCAGCATCAGTTTGTAGCCACGGGCTGCGGCGACGAAGGCCAGGCCGATGCCGGTGTTGCCCGAGGTCGGTTCGACGATGGTCATGCCCGGCTTGAGCTTGCCGCTGCTTTCGGCGTCCCAGACCATGTTCGCGCCGATGCGGCATTTGACCGAATAGCCCGGGTTACGCCCTTCGATCTTGGCCAGGATGGTCACGCCGCGCGGGGCAATGCGGTTGATCTGCACCAGCGGCGTGTTACCGATGGAGTGGGCGTTGTCTGCAAAGATACGGCTCATGGCAGGGGTCCTTGGCATGAAAAAAAGCAGGGAAAGACCTCAAGGGTAAGCCCGCACCGGTGGCCCGTAAAGCCTGTTCGAACTCACGCGGACTCGTTGCGGTCAACCGCATATCCTGCGTTGGAGACAATTCGATGAGAGCCCGTTATCGCTGGCCGTTGATCGGCCTGGCCAGCCTGATCGTGCTGTTGCTGGCGCTGCACCTGGCCCTGCCCTATCTGGTGCGCGACTACCTCAATGACAAACTGGCCGACATGGGCGACTACCGTGGCCAGGTGGCCGATGTGGACCTGGCCTGGTGGCGCGGTGCATACCAGATCAACGGGCTGAAGATCGTCAAGACCACCGGCAAGGTGCCGGTACCGTTTCTCGATGCACCGCTGATCGACCTGTCGGTGAGCTGGCACGCCCTTTGGTACGACCGCGCAGTGGTTGCCGAAGTCATATTCGACCGGCCGGAACTCAACTTCGTCGATGGCGGCAACAAACAGAACTCGCAGACCGGTCAGGGCACCGACTGGCGCCAGCAACTGGAAAAACTGCTGCCGATCACCCTGAACGAGGTTCGCATCGACAACGGCGTGCTGACTTTCCGCAACTTCAACTCCAAACCACCAGTCAACCTCAAGGCCACTCAGCTCGATGCCAGTATTCGCAACCTCACCAATATTCGTGACGAAAAGGGCCGACGTGATGCCAGCTTTGATGGCACGGCGCTGATCGTAGGCGACGCCAAGGTGGAAAGTCGCGCTACCTTCGACCCGTTCAGCGATTTCGACGACTTCGAGTTCCGCCTGCGCGCCACGGGTATCGAGCTGCGCAAGCTCAATGACTTCGCCAGCGCCTACGGCAAGTTCGATTTCAATGCCGGGCACGGCGATGTGGTGATAGAGGCCGAGGCGACCAACGGGCGATTGAACGGGTACATCAAGCCACTGTTGCGGGATGTGGATGTGTTCGACTGGCAGCAGGATGTGCAGGAGAAGGACAAAGGCTTCTTCCGCTCGGTCTGGGAAGCGCTGGTAGGTGCAACCGAGACAGTATTGAAGAACCAGCCGAAGAACCAGTTCGCGACCCGGGTAGAGCTCAGCGGCAGCGTGCACAAACAGGATATCAGCGCCTTCGAGGCGTTTCTGCAGATACTGCGCAACGGGTTCATCGAGGCGTTCAATGCGCGGTATGAGCGTGATGCGCCGGATTCCGACTAGGATCGAGTGACGGGGCATTCAGGGACTGAATACCTGGTCTGCGTTTCCAGTCGGCGAACCCCGCGTTATAGTCGGTGACAAATCGAAAATATGTGCTGCCTGTGCTGGCCTCTTCGCGGGTAAACCCGCTCCCACAGGTATTCCACAAACCTCAGAAAAGGTGGGGTAACTGTGGGAGCGGGTTTACCCGCGAAAGGGCCGGTGCAGGCTTCCAGCAGAGGACAGACCCATGAAGTTCGAAGGCACCCGCGACTACGTCGCCACAGACGACCTGAAACTGGCGGTAAACGCGGCCATCACCCTCGAACGCCCCTTGCTGGTCAAGGGCGAACCCGGCACCGGCAAGACCATGCTCGCCGAGCAGCTGGCAGCCTCGTTCGGTGCGCGCCTGATCACCTGGCACATCAAGTCGACCACCAAGGCCCACCAGGGCCTCTACGAGTACGACGCGGTCAGCCGTCTGCGTGACGCCCAGCTGGGCGTGGACAAGGTCCACGACGTGCGCAACTACCTGAAAAAGGGCAAGCTGTGGGAAGCCTTCGAGGCCGAGGAACGGGTCATCCTGCTGATCGACGAAATCGACAAGGCCGACATCGAGTTCCCCAACGACCTGCTGCAAGAACTCGACAAGATGGAGTTCTACGTTTACGAAATCGACGAGACCATCAAGGCCAGACAGCGCCCGATCATCATCATCACCTCCAACAACGAAAAGGAGCTGCCGGACGCCTTCCTGCGCCGCTGCTTCTTCCACTACATCGCCTTCCCCGACCGCACCACCCTGCAGCAGATCGTCGACGTGCACTACCCGAACATCAGCCAGTCGCTGGTCAGCGAGGCGTTGGACGTGTTCTTCGACGTGCGCAAGGTACCAGGCCTGAAGAAAAAGCCGTCCACCTCCGAACTGGTCGATTGGCTCAAGCTGCTGATGGCCGACAACATCGGTGAAGCGGTGCTGCGCGAACGCGACCCGACCAAGGCCATTCCACCGCTGGCCGGCGCGCTGGTGAAGAACGAGCAGGACGTACAACTGCTCGAGCGCCTGGCCTTCATGAGCCGGCGCGGCAACCGCTGACAGGAGCCGGGCCATGCTGCTCAACCTGTTCAATGAAATGCGCGCGGCCAAGGTGCCGGTGTCGGTACGCGAACTGCTCGACCTGCACCAGGCCCTGCAAAAGCGCGTGGTGTTCGCCGACATGGACGAGTTCTACTACCTCGCCCGCGCCATCCTGGTGAAGGACGAGCGCCACTTCGACAAGTTCGACCGGGCCTTCGCCGCCTACTTCAAGGGCCTGGAGAACCTCGACCGGCACATCGAGGCGCTGATCCCCGAAGACTGGCTGCGCAAGGAATTCGAGCGTTCGCTGACCGACGAGGAACGCGCGCAGATCCAGTCGCTGGGTGGCCTGGACAAGCTGATCGAGGAGTTCAAGAAGCGCCTCGAAGAGCAGAAGGAACGTCACGCCGGCGGCAACAAGTGGATCGGCACCGGCGGCACCAGCCCGTTCGGTTCGGGCGGCTTCAACCCCGAGGGCATCCGCGTGGGCGAGGCCGGCAAGCGCCAGGGCAAGGCGGTGAAGGTGTGGGACCAGCGCGAATACAAGAACCTGGACGACCAGGTGGAGCTGGGCACGCGCAACATCAAGCTGGCTTTGCGCCGGCTGCGCAAGTTCGCCCGTGAAGGCGCCGCCGAAGAGCTGGACATCGACGGCACCATCGACCACACCGCGCGGGATGCCGGGCTGCTGAACATCCAGATGCGCCCCGAGCGGCGCAACACGGTGAAGCTGCTGTTGCTGTTCGACATCGGTGGTTCGATGGACGCCCACGTCAAGGTCTGCGAAGAACTGTTCTCGGCGTGCAAGACCGAGTTCAAGCACCTGGAGTACTACTACTTCCACAACTTCGTGTACGAGTCGGTGTGGAAAAACAACCTGCGCCGCACCTCGGAGCGCTATTCCACCTTCGACCTGCTGCACAAGTACGGCGATGACTACAAGGTTGTGTTCGTTGGCGATGCGGCCATGGCGCCCTACGAGATTACCCAGCCGGGGGGCAGCGTGGAGCACTGGAACGAAGAGGCCGGGTATGTGTGGATGCAGCGTTTCATGGAGAAATTCAGGAAGATCATCTGGATCAACCCGTACCCGAAGCAGGCCTGGGACTACACCGCATCGACCCACCTGGTGCGGGACTTGATCGAGGACAAGATGTACCCGCTGACCTTGCAGGGGTTGGAGGAAGGGATGCGTTACTTGTCCAAGTGATTTTGCCAGTGCCGGCTCTTTCGCGGGTCAACCCGCTCCTACAGGTCCCGCACAGGCCTCCCGGCTTGCGCCGTACCTGTAGGAGCGGGTTTACCCGCGAAGAGGCCGGCTGCCTTATCGCCAACGGTCCAGGTAAGCCTGCTGCTCCCGCCACGCCTCATCCTGCACCACCGCCCGGAACCGCACCACCGCGCCCGGCATGCACTGCGCCAGTTGCGCCAGCGCCAGCGGCGTCAATGCCCCCAGCCGCGGATAACCGCCAATGGTCTGCCGGTCATTGAGCAACACGATCGGCTGCCCATCCGGCGGCACCTGTACCGCCCCGAGCGGAATCCCCTCGGAAATCATCGGCGCGCCCTGGTAGACCAACTGCGGCCCCAGCAGGCGGATGCCCATGCGGTCGGCACGGCTGTCCAGCGTCCACTCGCGGTTGAACGCCTCGAACAGGCTGGTACCGCTGAAGTCACCGATCTGTGCGCCGATCACCAGGTCAAGTACAGGCTTTTGTGGGTACTGTGGCCGCAGCGCTTCGGGTACCTCACGCAGGGTCGGCGAAGTGCCTGAGAATGCCAGAACCTGGCCTTTGCCAAGCCCAGAACCCTGACCATCGATACCGCCAAGTTCTTCCCGCACAACGGTGGCACAACTGCCCAGCACATCCTCGCCGAGGAACCCGCCAGGCGCCGCCAGATACGCTCGCACGCCCTGCTTCGGCTGCTTCAGGGTCAACCGCTGGCCCTTGACCAACGCAAAGCTGCGCCAGGGCGCCAGCGGCTGATCATCGACACGCGCATCCAGGTCGGCACCGGCCAGGGCCAGCACACAATCCTGCTCGGCGACCACACAGAAACCACCTAGCGCCACCTCGACCACCGGCGCCGCCAACGGGTTGCCCAGCAGCCAGTTGGCCCAGTGCATCGCCACCCAGTCCAGCGCCCCGCCCTGGGTCACGCCCAAATGGCGTACGCCAAAACGCCCAGCATCCTGTAATTGGCACAGCGGAGTACTGGCCTCGATCTTCAACTGCTTCATGCTTGTGCCTCCACATCACCGCCCAACGCCACGAAGTCGCTGCGCGAAACCGGCACGAAGCGCACCCGGTCACCGGGTTGCAACAGGCTGTAGCCCTCGCGTTCACGGTCGAACAGGCGCACCGGGGTACGCCCGATCAGGTTCCAGCCACCCGGCGATACCGCTGGATAGGCCGCCGTCTGGCGCTCGGCAATGCCGACGCTGCCGGCCGCAACGCGCTTGCGCGGGGTGCTAAGGCGCGGGCTGGCCAGGCGTTCGTCCACCAGACCCATGAAGCCGAAACCGGGGGCGAAACCCAGGGCGAACACCGGGTACTCGCGCTCGCTGTGCAAGCGGACCACCTCTGCTTCACTCAAGCCACTGCGGGCCGCCAACACCGGCAGCTCCGGGCCGACGCTGGCGTCGTACCACACCGGGATCTCATGGCGGCGGCCACCGCTGCCCGTGTCTGGCTGCAAGCCCTCCAGCGCACGGATGATCAGTGCCCTCGCCTCACCCGGTGGCAGGTCGAACTGCACCATCAGCGTGGTGTAGGACGGCACCAGGTCCAGCAAGTGCTTGCCGAACGTCGCGTGCAAGCGCTGGCTGGCGGCAAGCATCCACGGCATGTTGCCCTCGTCGATACCATCGAACAGGCGCACCATCAGGCTGTCGATGGCCACGACTTCAATACGGGGTTTCATCGCGACTCCAGGGCATCGAGAGCCTGGCGAATCTGCCGCACAGCCGCCACCGAACTGTCGTTGTCACCGTGTACGCACAGGGTACTGGCTGCAAGCCTCAGTGCACTGCCATCGTCCGCGACGAGCGTATCGCCGCGGGCCAGGCGCACGGCCTGCTCCACCACCAGCGCCGGGTCGTGGTGCACAGCGCCGGGCAGGCGACGCGACACCAGATGGCCGCTGGCGGTGTAGGCGCGATCGGCGAATGCTTCGAACCACAGCGGCACGCCAATCTCATCTCCCAGGGCCTGGGCGGCGCGGTTGTCGGCGGTGGCCATCAGCATCAGCGGCAGGTCTGCGCCATAGGCCGCCACAGCCTCCAGTACGGTGCGCAGCTTGAGCGGGTCGGCCATCATGTCGTTGTACAGCGCACCATGGGGTTTCACGTAGGCCACGCGGCCGCCCAACACTTTGCAGATGCCGTCCAGCGCACCGATCTGGTAATGCAGCAGGTCGCGGATTTCCTCCGGGCTGCAGGCCATGGAGCGGCGGCCGAAGCCGACCAGGTCCGGGTAGGCCGGGTGCGCGCCGATGGTCACCCCGTGCTCCAGCGCCAGGGCCACGGTGCGGCGCATGATGCCGGGGTCGCCGGCGTGGTAGCCGCAGGCGATGTTGGCGCAATCGATGTAAGGCATGACTTCGGCATCCAGGCCCATGCGCCAGCTGCCGAAACTCTCGCCCATGTCGCAATTGAGTAGCAGGCGTTCCACTGCACGGCCTCCGTTGTCGTTGTTCATATGCCTACCTTAACGCGCCTGCAGCTGTTTGCCGCGGGTTTCCGGCAGGCTCAGCGCCGCCACGATCACCACCCCGTAGGACACGGCGGAGAACACGCCGATACCCAGGCCCAGCGGTACTTTCTGGCCGAGCACGCCGATCAGCAGCGGGAACAGTGCCGCGATGACCTTGCCGATGTTGTAGCAGAAGCCCTGCCCCGAACCGCGGATACGCGTGGGGAACAGTTCGGTGAGGAACGCGCCCATGCCGCTGAAGATGCCCGAGGCGAAGAAGCCCAGCGGGAAGCCCAGCCACAGCATCACGCCGTCGCTGACCTGCATTTGCGTGTACAGCAGCACGATGACGAACGAGCCCACGGCGAACAGGATGAAGTTCTTCTTGCGACCCAGCAGGTCGGACAGGTACGCACTGACCACATAGCCGACGTAGGAGCCGACGATCACCATGGCCAGGTAGCCACCGGTGCCCAGCACGCTCAGGCCGCGCTCGTTCTTGAGGAAGGTCGGCAGCCACGAGGTAATGGCGTAGTAGCCGCCCAGCGCGCCGGTGGTCAGCAGGGACGCTCGCACGGTGGTCCAGAGCATGCCCGGGGCAAAGATCTCGTAGAACTGCGCAGGTGCCTCGGCGTTTTCCACCGCCTTGGCCTCGCGGTATACCTCGGGGTCCTTGACCAGGCGGCGGACGAAGATCACGAAGATCGCCGGTACCAGGCCCAGCAGGAACAGCGCGCGCCAGGCCTGCTCGGCCGGCAGCCAGGAGAACAGCAGCGCGTAGAGGATGGCGGTGAGGCCCCAGCCAAGGGCCCAGCCGGACTGCACCATGCCCACCGCCTTGCCACGGTCCTGGGCGCGGATCACCTCGCCGATCAGCACCGCGCCGGCGGTCCACTCACCGCCAAAGCCGAAGCCCATCAGGGTACGGGCGATCAGCAGCTGTTCGTAGTTCTGGGCGAAGCCGCAGAGGAAGGTGAAGAAGGCAAACCACACCACCGTCAGTTGCAGGGTGCGCACGCGGCCAATGCGGTCGGAGAGAATGCCGGCCACCCAGCCACCCACGGCCGAGGCGATCAAGGTGCTAGTGTGGATCAACCCGGCTTCGGTGGTGGTGATGCCCCACAGCATGATCAGCGTCGGAATGACGAAGCTGAGCATCTGTGTGTCCATGCCGTCCAGGCCGTAGCCGATCTTGCAGCTCCAGAACGTCCGGCGCTGCTGTGAGTCGATGTCGCGATACCAGGCGAAAGGCCCGGACGAAGATGGGGAACTGACCTGCTGCTGCACGCCGGTGGGGTTCATGCTTGCCTCGGCTTGTTGGTATTGTTTTATGGGCGACAATGAGTCGCGGCCTGGCTGCCATTGTTCAGAGGCCGCGCCATTTGCGTCCAACGAGAAAAACCGCCGGTCTGGAACAAGAAAAACTGATCATGAACCTTCGCTTCCTCGAAACCTTCGTCTGGGTCGCCCGGCTCAAGAGCTTCCGCCTGACCGCGGAAAAGCTGTTCACTACCCAGGCCTCGGTTTCCAGCCGCATCGCCGCGTTGGAGGCCGACCTGGGCGTCAAGCTGCTGCTGCGCGACTCACGCGGCGTCAGCCTGACCCCGGAGGGCAGCAAGGTACTGGAATATGCCGAGCGCATGCTGGAAACCGCCAAGGCCATGAAGCAGTCGCTGGACAGCGACCGGGCCAAGGTCGGGCGCATCCGTATCGGGGTGATGGACACGGTGATCCACACCTGGATGAGCGCGCTGGTGGCGGAGCTGACCGAGCGTTACCCGCAGGTGGAGATCGAACTGGTGGCCGACACTGCGCTGAACCTTCGCGAGCAATTGCAGAAGGGCTTTCTCGACGTGATCCTGCAGACCGACCTGCTGCGCGAGCAGTCGATCCGCAGCCTGGACCTGGCGCGCTACCCGATGGGTTGGGTGGTGGCCGCCGGCTCGCACCAGCACCGCGACTACGCCTCACTGGCCGAGCTTGGGCGTGAGCGGATCATCACCTTCTCGAAGAACTCGCGGCCGCACCAGGAAGTGCTGAGCCTGCTGCTGAGTGCCGGGGCCGAAACGCCGCGGCTGAACTGCGTGAACTCGGTGGCGGCGATTACCCGGCTGTTGCGTGACGGTTTTGGCATTGGTGCGTTGCCGCCGGCGCTGGTGGATGCCGAGTTGAGCCGGGGTGAGCTGGTATTGCTGCAGGGGCTGCAACCGCCGCCGAGCCTGGAGCTGGTGGTGGCCTGGCAGACCGGGGTGGCGTTGGTGGATGAAGTGGTCGGGGTTTGCCGCCAGGTGCTGGAGCGGTATGCGCGGGATGTGGGTGGGCAGCGGATTGTGTTGGTCTGACTGAATACCTTTTCAGCTGCTGACTCACTTTTGAACGACTGGCGCAGCCCCTGTAGGAGCGGCCTTGTGTCGCGAAAGGGCTGCAGCGCAGCCCCAGCAATTTGTGAAGCGCTGCAGAACCTTGTGGCCGCTTTGCGGCCATTTCGCGACACAAGGCCGCTCCTACAAAGACCGCGTCGCTCGGGCAAATCGAATCAGCTCAGCGCCAGCTCTCTTTCACCGCCCCACGCCGCCCGCCCAGGATCACCCAGCCAATTACCATCAACAGGCTCTCGATCACGAATGCCAGCACAAACCCTGCACCAAGCCCCCAGCCAACCGCCTCGGGCACCAGCAGGATCTGGTAGCTGTAGCCATTGAGGGTTTCTTCGCGCAACTGCGGGTCGGCCTGTACCAGCACGTGCCAGGTACGCTGCGCCCATGGCGCTTGCAGCGCCTGCCATTCGTTTTCCAGCAGTTCGTTGCGGATCATCAGGCTTTCGATGCTGTTGGCATCACTGTTGAACACTGGGTCGTCGCTGCTGCGGTAATGCCGCAGCAGCGCCTGCAGGTCGCCATTGAAGAAACGTTCGGCGGTCTGCCGGAAGCCGTCGAGCGCCTCGCGGGATTCGAACAGGTGCGCCTCGACCCGCTGGCTGTAGTCCTTCACCAGCCCCGGGACCTGGATACCGGCCAGCAGGCCGAAGGTGAACAACAGCAACCGCAGGTAACTTCTGAACATGCCGCGTCCTTAGCTCTGGCCGTGCGCCACGCACTCGCCGTGCCGCCACAGGGCCCACTGACCCGGCTCGTAACGCTGCCAGGTCTCGTTCTCGGTCAGGGCCTCGGTGGCGATCACCGTGACCACGTCGTTAGGGGTGGTTTCGGTGTGAAAATCGACGATCAGGTCGACATCCTTCAACCGTGCCGCACCAAAGGGTGCCCGGCGGGTAATGTGCACCAACTTGGTCGAACAGAAGCAGAACAGCCAGTCGCCGTCGCTGAGCATGCAGTTGAACACGCCCTGGCCGCGGTAGCCGGCACAGGCTTCGACCAGCACCGGCAGCAGCTGTTCCACCGGAACGGGCTCGGGGAAGGCGCTGCGAATGCGGTTGAGCAGGTCGCAGAAGGCCGCCTCGCTGTCGGTGTCGCCCACCGGCCGGTAGAAACTGGCCTGGCCCTTGAAGTCGCCCAGCTGGCCGTTGTGCGCGAAGCACCAGTTGCGGCCCCACATCTCTCGCACGAACGGGTGGGTGTTGGACAGGCATACCTTGCCGACGTTGGCCTGGCGGATATGGCCAATGACCACTTCGCTCTTGATCGGGTAACGCTGCACCAGGTTGGCCACTTCCGACTCGCTGCTGGCAGCCGGGTCCTGGAAAAGGCGCAGGCCACGGCCTTCGTAGAAGCCGATGCCCCAGCCGTCACGGTGCGGGCCGGTACGACCGCCGCGCTGCATCAGGCCGGTAAAGCTGAAGACGATATCGGTGGGGACGTTGGCACTCATGCCCAGCAGTTCGCACATAGGCGTGTCTCCGCTTACAGACGGGGCTCGACCCGGCCGCTGCCGCGGGAGACGGCTGGGGCGGCAGGGGGTGGCGCATCACGGAAACGGTCGCGGCGCTCTGCGGCCAGCGGGCCCTGGGCGCCAAGCTGGTCATCTTCGGCAGCCTGGCGCTGGGCAGCGGCCTCGGCCTGCGCGCGGCGCTCGCGGGCGCGCTTTTCCAGCGGCAAGCGCAGCAGTACGAAAAGGAAATACAGGGAAAACGCGCCCATGCCGTACATGGCGAAGTCGGATACCGCGCGCCAGGCGTTGTTGCCGACCTTGAAGGCGACATCCAGGGCGGTGATGGCAATGGCCGGGGCGAAACTGTCCTTGACCGGGTCGACGATGGTCGGGGTCAGCAGCAGCACCGCCAGCACCACCCGCAGCGGTTCGCGCAGCCAGCGCCACATCCAGCCGGTGAGCTTGAAGCCCACCATCAGGCAGCCCAGGGCGGCAACGGCGTAAAGGCCCCAGGCGAGGGTGTAGTCGTTCTCGGTCATGGTGTTCGTGCAAGCCAGGCAAAGAGATGCCTATGATAAACACTTTTCCGGGCGCAGACAGTGTTTGCCTGTACCGGCCTCTTCGCGGGCTTGCCCGCAAGGAGGCCGGCACAGGCAACCCCAATCAAGAGATCCTCAATGCCAACCAAGCCCCAACCCCCGATTGCCCACCAGGCCCAGGCCACCGACCCGTACGCCTGGCTGCAACAGCGTGACACCCCCGAGGTGCTTGCCTACCTGCAGGCCGAAAACGCCTACCAGGAAGCCTGCCTGGCCGACCAGGCGCCGTTGCGCGAACAACTGTTCGAAGAGATCAAGGGCCGCATCCTGGAAACCGACCTGTCGCTGCCGGCGCCCTGGGGCCCCTACCTGTACTACACCCGTACCACCGCAGGCGACGAGTACCCGCGTCACTACCGCTGCCCGCGCCCGGCCGACGACTCCAACACGGTCGATGAAAGCCAGGAGCAACTGCTGCTCGACCCCAACGCCCTGGCCAATGGCGGTTTCCTGTCCCTCGGCGCGTTCAACGTCAGCCCTGACCACCGCCTGCTGGCCTACAGCCTGGACACCAGCGGCGACGAAATCTTCACCCTGTACGTGAAGGACTTGGCCAGTGGCAGCGTCAGTACCCTGCCCTTCGACGACTGCGACGGCAGCCTGACCTGGGCCAACGATAGCCAGACGCTGTTCTTCGCCGAACTGGACGACACCCACCGCCCGTGGCGCCTGCGTCGTCACACCCTGGGCAACGACGGCGCGCAGACCGTGTTCGAGGAGCCCGATGGGCGCTTCTTCCTGCACTGCTACCGCACCAGTTCCGAACGCCAGCTAGTGCTGCTGCTCAACAGCAAGACCACCAGCGAAGCCTGGGTGCTGGACGCGGAAACCCCGCAGACACCGTTCACCTGCCTGGCGCCACGGGTCGAAGGCCACGAGTACTTCCCCGACCACGGCCAGCTCGACGGCCAGTGGCGCTGGTTCATCCGCACCAACCAGGACGGCATCAACTTCGCCCTGTACCACGCCCCGGTCGCACCAGTGCCCAGCCGTGAGCAATGGCAGGTGCTGGTAGCGCACCGCGACGCGATCATGCTCGAAGGCCTCAGCCTGAATGCCGGCGCGCTGACCCTGAGCCTGCGCGAAGGCGGCCTGCCGATCATCGAGGTACGCCCGCAGGGCCTGGCACCCTACCGCGTCGAACTGCCCGACGCGGCCTACAGCCTGTACGTGCAGGACAGCCTGGAATTCGCCAGCCCACGCCTGCGCCTGCGCTACGAAGCACTCAACCGCCCGGCCCAGGTACGCCAGCTGGAGCTGGCCAGCGGTGCCCAGGCGGTGCTCAAGCAAACCCCGGTGCTGGGGCCGTTCGATGCCGACGACTATGTCAGCGAGCGCCTGTGGGCTACCGCAGCGGACGGCACCCGGGTGCCGATCAGCCTGGTGCGCCGCCGCCAGGACCTGGGCCAGACCGTGCCGCTGTACCTGTATGGCTACGGCGCCTATGGCGAAAGCCTCGACCCGTGGTTCTCGCACGCGCGCCTGAGCCTGCTGGAGCGCGGCGTGGCCTTTGCCATCGCTCATGTGCGTGGTGGTGGCGAACTGGGCGAAGCCTGGTACCGCGCCGGCAAGCAGGAGCACAAGCACAACACCTTCAGCGACTTCATCGCCTGTGCCGAGCACCTGATCGCCGAGGGTGTCACGGCTGCCGACCGCCTGGCCATCAGTGGCGGCAGCGCCGGTGGCCTGCTGATGGGCGCTGTGCTCAACCTGCGCCCCGAGCTGTTCCGCTGTGCGATTGCCGAAGTGCCGTTCGTCGACGTGCTCAACACCATGCTCGACCCCGAGCTGCCGCTGACCGTGACCGAGTACGACGAATGGGGTAACCCTGAGGAGCCGGAGGTGTATGAGCGGATCAAGGCCTATGCACCGTACGAGAACGTGAAGGAACAGGCCTACCCGGCGATGCTGGTGGTGGCGGGCTACAACGACAGCCGCGTGCAGTACTGGGAAGCGGCCAAGTGGGTGGCGCGGCTGCGCACGCGAAAGACCGACGATAACCTGCTGCTGCTCAAGACCGAGATGGGGGCTGGGCATGGCGGGATGAGCGGGCGGTATCAGGGGCTCAAGGATGTGGCCCTTGAGTACGCGTTCGTGTTCGGCGAGCTAGGTGTCGTTTGAGAAAGCCGGGGGCGCTTTGCGCCCCTTTCGCGACACAAGGCCCTCTCGGTCAATCATCCTGCACCGCCGGCTTCGGCGGGTCCTGGCGCAACCCCGGCAATGGCTGGTCTTTCGGTGGCCCGGGCACCGGCATCGGCGGTAACAGTGGCGCCCCCGGCTGGCTGTCATAGGCCTTGGGCGGCGTACTCGGGGTAATCTGCGGATATGGCGTAGGCGTAGGCGTACCCGGTGCACCGGGCACCGGCGTGCTCAACCGGGGTGGCGTGCTGGCAGCTTCGGCCATGGGCAGGCCGGCCAACAACAGCACAACGAGGATCGCGCGAAACATCAGCAACCTCCTGTCGGGAACCTTCCTACAGGCTACGCCTAAATCAAAGCTTTCGCCTGTCCGCCTGCCACGCAAGCGCGCTAGACTCAGCGCATAACCGTCATTTGCCTGATCAGAACAAAGGAAACACCATGAGCTCCACCTCTTCCGCCGCCGCCACCGCGCGCCTGGACCGCATCCTGGCCGATGCCAAGCGCGACAAGGAAATGGGTTACCGCGACAAGGCCCTGAAAATGTACCCGCACGTCTGCGGCCGCTGCGCCCGCGAGTTCTCCGGCAAGCGCCTGAGCGAGCTGACCGTGCACCACCGCGACCACAACCACGACAACAACCCGCAGGACGGCTCCAACTGGGAGCTGCTGTGCCTGTACTGTCACGACAACGAGCACTCGCGCTACACCGACCAGCAGTACTTCAGCGAAGGCTCCACCAGCACCCCGAGCATCGCCAAGGCCACCCACAACCCGTTCGCCGGGCTGGCGGGCATGCTGAAGAAAGACTGACCATCGATTCGCCCCCCGCTGCTACCGGGCAGCCCGTATAATCGCGCTTTTTTTCGCGAAGGGCCCCGGTACGTGGCAAACAAACGATACAGCTGCATCGGCCTGTTCAACCCCAAGTCGGCAGAAAACGTCGGCTCGGTGATGCGCGCCGCGGGTTGCTACGGCGTCAATTCGGTGTTCTACACCGGCAAACGCTACGAGCGTGCCCGTGACTTCGTCACCGACACCAAGCGCGTGCACTACGACATCCCGCTGATCGGCATCGACGACCTGCAGCGCATCATCCCGCTGGGGTGCACGCCGGTGGCTGTGGAATTGGTGGAAGGCGCGCGGCCATTGCCGGAATACACCCACCCGGACCGGGCCATCTACATCTTCGGGCCGGAAGACGGCAGCCTCAGTGCCGATGTGCGGGCGTGGTGCGAAGAGACCATCTACATTCCGACCGAGGGCTGCATGAACCTGGCAGCGACGGTGAATGTGGTGCTGTATGACCGCATGGCCAAGGGGCTGAATACCCGTTCGGGGCCCAGGTTCAAATAGCCGACTGAACGATGGCGGCGGCCGACAGGTCACCTGCATACACTTCAGACGGAGACCTTGCCATGCTTGATATCCATTCGGCAGCGACATCGCAAGAGAAGAACGTTCATGGCCTGGAGCGCGCCAGTTCGCTGGCTGGCGGCGCGTTGATGGTCAGCAAGGGGCTGCGCCACGGCGGCCTGGTCGGGTTGTTGCAGATCGCAGTTGGCGGCTTGGCACTGGCTCGGGGCTTCAGCGGGCATTGTGCGACCAAGGCCTGGTGGCAGCGGCACCGGCAGGAGTATCACCGCTTGCGTTCGGACATCGAGCGCAGTGCTGCGGAACTGGAGGCGTTGAAGGCCAGTGCCGAGGCGGCGACGCGCGGGGTGACGGTAACCGGGAAGGATCCGTTGGCCAGTTGATTTTGCACTGCCTGTGCCGGCCCTTTCGCGGGTAAACCCGCTCCCACAGGATCACCAAGGCTTCGGCCTCTTCGCCGTACCTGTGGGAGCGGGTTTACCCGCGAAGAGGCCGGCACAGGTACAGAAATGGCTAGCGCAACGCCTTGCTCTGCAACACCTCTGAGCGCCGCCCCAGCACGTTCTCGCTGATCTGCACGAAGTCTTCGGTGCTGACGCTGGGCAGGCGCATCAACCCGCGTGCCACATCGTCCAGCGAGCGTTTGGCCTGAGTGTGGATGCGGATTTCCTTGTCCAGCGCTTGCAACAGCATCACCCCGCGCGCCACCTGCGCCGGGGTGGCATGCTCGCCCTTGAGCCGGGTGACCTTGGCGCCCTGCTTACTCAGGCGCGCCTGCCAAGCCTCGTAACGGTCGTCACTCACCCCGCCCGAGCGGCGCAGCAACTCGCTGGCATAGTAGTCGTTCAGGCTTTCCACCAGCCAGTCACTGCCATCACGCCCATGGATCTGCGCAAACAGTTGCACCACTTCGCGCAGCAACGGGCTGCTGCCATTCTCGCTGACCATCGGCCGGGCACTGTGCAGGTACAACGAGCCCTGCGCGGCGGTCGCCCCACGCCACATGCCGTCGCGAGCGCCGACCAACAGCAGCTTCGGCGGGTTGCGCGGGAAAACCGCCTGCAATTGCGGCCAGACAAAGGTCAGCATGGTCAGGTTGTCCATGCGCCGCATACCTTGCCCCACCGGTGCGGCCACTGTGACCTCGGTTTCGCCCAGGCGGGCGCGGCGGCTGCCCAGGTCGCCGGCGAGCATCCAGCCTGTGGGGCGGTCGAACAGGCGCGAAACGTTGTCGATGCGGAACTTGTCCTTGCCGATGCGCGGCCAGGAGGTCTCAATGCTCTTCCAGCCCTCCGGCAGGTCGAACGCCAGCCGCGCCACCAGTTCGGTGCCATCCTGCTGGTCGAGGCGCGCAGGCGGCACCAGTTGGTCGCCCAGGAACAGCGCCCAATGCGGGGTGATGCGCGACGAATAGGCGCCGCTGCCGCGTTTCTGGTCCAGCTGCACGCGGTAACTGAGGCTGGTCTTGCCGGCCGCCGGTTGCCACACGCCGCGCTGGCCCTGCAGTTGCCATTGGCCATCAGCCTGGAAGCCGCTGTAGGCCCCGGCCTTGCCCAGGTCGAAATCCAGACTGCGCACGGCACTGCCTTCGGCCAAGGTTAGGCGGACCTCCGCCTGGCCACTGGCTGGCAACAGGCGCACCTGATAGTCGAGGTCGACCTTTTTCGCCCAGGCCGGCGAACTGGCCATCAGGCCCAACAGCAACAACAGCTGGCAACGCATACAGAAACTCCTTGTTTCCCCGTGGCAGCGGGCCGCGCCGGTCAGCTGGCGCGGAAGATCAGGTGGTCTTCCCAGTCGTCTTCGTGCACATCGTGTTCACTGAGCATGCGCCCCGACTGGGAAATGCGCTGTTCATGGACCTGCTGGCGATCACCGCAGACCAGGTGGTGCCAGGCCGGCAGGTCCTTGCCCTCACTGACCAGGCGGTAGCCGCAGGTACTCGGCAGCCACTTGAACTGGTCGGCCTTGCCCGGGGTGAGCTGGATGCAGTCAGGTACCTGGGCGAAGCGGTTGGGGTAATCGCTGCACTGACAGGTGTGAAGATCCAGCAGTTTGCAGGCGATACGCGTGTAATAGACGCTGTTGTCGTCCTCGTCCTCGAGCTTTTGCAGGCAGCACAGGCCGCAACCATCACACAGCGACTCCCACTCTTGCGGGCTGAGTTGCTCGAGGGTCTTGCGCTGCCAGAACGGCGCGTTTTCAGCGATCATCACACGGGTTTCCTGCATTCATCTTGGGGCCACGGCGCGCGGCGGCGCCAGTCTAGATCCTGGCCTTCGGCAAAGCCAGACCGCTTGTCAGTCGCGACGCGACGCAGTAGCGTGCGCGTTTACCGCCCTTTTGCAGGAGCCGCCATGAGCGCCAACCCCCGCATTGCCGATTACGCCATCAACGAGCAGTTCATCAACCGCTGGTCGCCACGTGCCTTCACCGCCGAGCCGATCAGCGAAGAAACCTTGCTGAGCTTCCTCGAAGCTGCACGCTGGGCGCCGTCGGCGAACAACTCGCAACCTTGGCGCTTCCTCTATGCCCGCCGTGACACGCCGAACTGGGAGCGTTACCTGAACCTGCTGGTGCCGGCCAACCGCAGCTGGGCGCAACAGGCATCGGCGCTGGTGCTGGTGATTTCCAAGACCACCTACGCCGCCCCGGGCGCCACGGAAGAAAGACCGGCGCTGTGGCACACCTTCGACACCGGCTCCGCCTGGGGGCACCTGGCCCTGCAAGCCAGCATCAGCGGCTGGCATACCCATGGCATGGCCGGTTTCGACCAGGAACTGGCGCGGCAGGAGCTTAAGGTTCCTGAAGGCTACGTGCTGCATGCCATGGTGGCGATCGGCAAGCTGGGCGACAAGGCCAGCCTGAACGAAGCGCTGCAGGCGCGTGAAGTCCCGAGCCCGCGCAAGCCACTGAGCGAGCTGGCTGCCGAGGGTGATTTCAGCCTGTAAGCCTTGCATTGGCTGTACCGGCCCTTTCGCAGCACAAGGCTGCTCCTACAGCACAGTGAAAAAAACCTGTAGGAGCAGCCTTGTGCTGCGAAGAGGCCGGTACAGGCACTACAAAATCAATAGCCCCGGGCGAAGTCCACTTCTCCTCGCAACCCCTGCCCTGCCGTGAACGCCCGCACATTCTCGACAAACAACCGCACCATCGCCGCCGGCGAGGTGGGTGCCGAGCTGTGCCCGGTCAGCAGCAAGCCCCACGCCGTCCAGAACGGGTGTTGCCTGGGCAACGGCTCCTGCCGGCAGACATCGATCACCGCCCCCGCCAGGTGCCCTTCCTTCAGTGCCTCGACCAGGTCAGCGTCGACCACCGCAGCGCCGCGCCCTGCATTGATGAACAGCGCCGTGGGCTGGAAGCACTTGAACAGTGCCGCGTCATACAGGTCGTGGGTTGCCGGGGTATCCGGCAGCAGGTTGAGTACGTAGTCAACCTGACCCACCATGCGCGGCAGGTCGACCAGCGCCGCTACCTCGACGAACGGCGCCTGCTCGCGGGCGCTGCTGGCAACGCCATACAGCACCACGCCAAACGCCTGCAGGAACTCGGCCACCCGCTGGCCAATGTCGCCAGTGCCGACGATCAGCACCTTGCGCCCTTCCAGGGTACGCCCCGGGCGGTCGTCCCAACGCCGCTCGACCTGGCTGACCAGCCGCGACAGCACCTCGCGCTCATGGCCGAGCATGTAGGTGAGCATGTACTCGGCCATCACCTGGCCAAAGATGCCCACGGCGCGGGTCAGGCGATAGTCGCGCGGCAGGCCCTCGGCCAGCAGCGGGGTGATACCAGCCCAGGTGGACTGCATCCAGCCCGGCTTGTGGCCCTGGCGCAGCAGGCTTGCCAGCAGGTCCGGCTGGCCCAGCCACACCGGGCACTGTGGCGCCTGGCGTGCCAGTTCGGCGGAGTCGCCGCTGGTCAGGACTTCCAGCTCTGGCGCGGCTGCGCGCAAGATCTCGGCGTATCGAGCATGATCATGCTCAGCAATCAGTACTCGCATGATCAGGCAGGGTCGTTACGGCGCAGCAACTCTTCGGGCAGGTGCTCGATGTAGTCGTCTTCCGGCGGCGGCATCTGCAGGTGGTAACCCTGGTTGTCGAGGTTTTCCAGCACCTTGGCGATATCCTCGCGGGCCAGCTTGCGCTCGGGGGTCAGCACCAGGTCGAAGGCGTGCACGGGGGTGCCGAAGAACGGCAGCAGGCCTTCGGGCACGCGCTCCAGGCCGTCGGCCTTGAGCACGTAGAGGTACATTTCGTTCTTGCGGGGGCTCTTGTAGATAGAGCAAATGCGTTTCATCGGGTCTCTCCGGCGCCTGCCAGGCTGTCCAGCAGGGCCTGGCCCATGCGCTCACGGCGCCAGCCGCGCAGCGAATCGGGCAATTGATAGGGGCCATTGGGGTAGCCGCTCTTGAGCAGCGCTTCCAGGGCTTTCTTGCGCAGCATCAGCTCCGGGGCAATGCCCAGGCGCTCACCTTCGGCCTGGCCGATGGCACGCAGCTGCTTGAGGATACCTGCGGCCTCGATCGGCAAAGGCTCGGGCAAGGCCTGTGGCCATTGCTCGGCTGGCAGGCTGGCGGCACGCTTGATCAGCTGGATGAGGAACTCACCGTCCTGACGAATGGTGCGCGGATGCATCTCGTCGATCTTGGCCAGCGCCGACAGGTTGCTCGGCTGGCTCTTGGCCATGGGCCACAGCGAGTGCTCCTTGAGGATGCGATTGCGCGGTACGTCGCGGTTGCGCGCTTCACGCTCGCGCCAGGCACATAGCTCACGCAGCACTGCCAGTTGCTGGGGGGCCAGCTTCCAGGCCAGCTTGACGTCGCGGTACAGACTTTCGGGCTCGACCTCGCGGCGCAATGCGGCTACCAGCTCGGCACCGTCCTCCAGCACCCAGGCGTACTTGTCGTCACTCAGGCGCGGGCGCAACACGGTGAACAGCTCGGCCAAGTGCACGGCATCCTCGGCGGCATAGCTGACCTGGGTTTCCGAGAGCGGGCGCTGCAGCCAGTCGGAGCGGGTTTCGCCCTTGGGCAGGTCGATCCCCAGAACTTCCTGCACCAGGCGCGAATAGCCCATGGAGAAGCCCAGGTTCAGGTAGCCGGCGGCCAATTGGGTGTCGAACAGCGGCTGTGGCAGCTTGCCGGTCAGGCGCAGCAGCACTTCGAGGTCTTCGCTGCAGGCGTGCAGCACCTTGACCACGCCACTGTCATCCAGCAGTTCGGCCAGGGGTTGCCAGTTGCCGATCAGCAACGGGTCGATCAGGAAGGCACGCTGGCCATCGCCGATCTGGATAAGCCCGGCTTTCGGGTAGAAGGTGTCGACCCGCATGAATTCGGTGTCGACGGCGACAAAGGGCAGCTGATGCCAGTCGCGGCAGTGTTCGGCCAGGCTCTGGTCGTCACGGATCCAGTGTATTTCGATGGCCACGAGGCTCTCCCACTAACATTGGCGCGCAGTATATACGGCGCGGGCACTGCTGGTGAAACCTGCGCCATCCCTGGAATGGATAAACGGTGCAGTCAGACTCAGCGCTTGGCCGCCAGCCAGGGCCGGCAGCTGGCGAACATGTCCAGCGATTGCTGGTAGACCTCGGTACGCACCTGCAACAGGCCGAGCATCGAGTGGAACAGGTTGTCCTGCGACAGCGGCGCATCGCTGAGCTTGGCCAGGCAATCGGTGTCGACGCCGAAGTCCTCCTTGTAGCTGTCGGAGAACCAGGTCAGCAACGGCACGTGCTTCTGCTGCTCGGGGGCGATGGCGTAAGGCGTGCCGTGCAGGAACAGGTTGTACTCACCCAGCGACTCGCCATGGTCGGACAGGTAGATCATCGCCGTGTCGACCTTGTCCTGCTTGCTACGCAGGATGTCGATCAGCGAGGCCAGCACCTTGTCGGTATAGGCCAGTGTGTTGTCGTAGCCGTTGACGATTTGCTGCTCGCTGCACTGGTCCAGCGCGTTGCTCTGGCATACCGGGGCAAAACGCTGGTCGGCACCGGGGTAACGCTTGAAGTATTCAGGCCCGTGGCTGCCCATCTGGTGCAGTACCAGCACGGTGTCCTTGTCGAGGTTGTCGATCAGCTCACCCAGGCCCTGCAGCAGGATCTGGTCATGGCATTCACCATCAGCGCACAACTGCGGGTCCTTGAGTTTGCTGACGTCGATGAACTGCACGCGATCGCAGGTACCCTTGCAACCCGATTGATTGTCACGCCACTGCACCGCCAGACCGGTCCGCTGGAGGATGTCCAGCAACCCTTCGCGGTTCTTCGCCACGCGGGCATCGTAGTCCTTGCGCTTCATGCCAGAGAACATGCACGGCACCGAAACGGCGGTTTCCGTGCCGCAGGAGTGAACATCGGAGAACGCCAGCAGGCCCTGTTCCCTGGCAAGGTTCGGTGTGGTATCGCGGTTGTAGCCGAGCACGCCGAAGTGATCTGCCCGCGCACTTTCACCCACCACCAGCACAGTCAGCGACTTGCGTTCATGCTTTTGCCAGGCAGCGTCACGCTTGGCATCTTCGCCGTAATGCTGGAAGGGCCGTGATGCGGTACCGACGCGCTCGCTGACATAACCGATGGAGGCACCCACGATATTGCTGGGGGTGAGCATCAGGCGCAGTTCGTGGTGGTTGCGAAACAGCGACGACAGGCCCTGGTAGTTGACCAGTGCCACCGAGCCCAGGGCCACCACGCAGGCACCGCCAACCACCAGCTTGCCGAGCAGTTCACGGTGCCAGGCGCGATAGGCGATCGGCGCCTTCCACAACAGCAGCGAAGGCACTACACCGAGGCCCAGGATATACAAGGCAAACTTCAACGAAAGCAGGTCACGCACTTCCGCCACGTTGGTTTCCGCAATATTGCGGAACATGCCCGCGTCAATAAGTACGCCGTACTGGTTCATGAAGTAAGCCACACCCGCGCCACTCATGAACAACACGATAAGTATTGGCTTCAATACATAACGGAAGGCGAACAACGTGAGGATCAGGTTGAACGCGAACAGCATCAGCACGGCAAACGCCAGGCTCAGCCAAAGCCCCGGCAAACCGGGCGGCACGACCTGTTCGAGATGCTGCCAGAGGAAGACATTGAAGCCTATCAGCAGGTAAAGGCTGGCCAGCAGCGTGACCCATTCAGTCCGCAGGGATTTGAAGTTGAGCATCAGTGTTCGCAATCAAGAGTGATTATCAGCCCGAGAGCCTGCGCGGCACCGGGGAAACTTGGCTGAACTCTAGAAAGCGTGCCATCAATATTTTGTGAAAAAGACGCCAACAAATTCGTGAGCAGGCGCTTTTTTTACATTAAAAGAAGTTCATTCAGCGCTTGTTCAGCCTGCCAGGCGTTCCTTGGCGTATGGCTCGCGGTCGATGTCCAGCACTTCCACGCACAGCTGGATGTCCAGCCCAGGTTGCTTGGGGATGGCCTCACGCAGCACATCCAGCAGGCTGGCGGACAGTTGCTTCTTCACCTCGGGCGAGCGCCCGCTGAGGATGGCCAGGCGCACATGGGCAAAGGCACGCTCGCCGGGCGCAGTGCCCACCCGATAATGCTTGAAGGCTTCGGCGCGGCTTTTGATATCGGCCTCGTCGGCGAACTGGCCACTGCCGACCAGGGCATGGTTCAGGCGCAGCAGCAGGACGTCGACATTCAGCTCACGCAGGTTGTCGCTGTATTCGAGGTTCAGGTGAGGCATGGCGCAGGTTCCGGGTCACGGGGGAGATGCGACAGCCTACCCCAGTCCCCTACCTGCGCAAAGACGACTATCCTCAAAGGTCAGAACCATCCGCCAACCCCGACAGAGGTGAAGAAATGCCAGTTCCGCATGATCTGCTCGCTGACCTGCACGTTACCGCTGATGCATTCCAGGCGCTCATGGACAAGGACCAGACGCTGCACTCACTGCACAAGGAATACAACGCAAAAGACAAAGAGGTGGTCGCTGCCGAAGGCAACGGCACCAACGACGAAACCGTCAACCGCCTGCGCAAGGAGCGCTTGCTGATCAAGGACAAGATCGAACGGATCATTCATCCGCCCAAATCCTGACAGGAATTCATTGAATCCACCGGCCTCTTCGCGGGTGAACCCGCTCCCACAGGTACAGCGCCAGACCTGAAGGCAGCGGAGTTCCTGTGGGAGCGGGTTTACCCGCGAAGAGGCCAGCAGCCCTCACATGGCAGCCGCAGCCTTCAACGCCCCATCCAGGTCGTCGACCAGGTCGCGATAATCCTCGATCCCCACCGACAACCGCAGCAGGTTCTCGCTGATCCCCATCACGCCCTTCTGCTCCGGGCTCAGCGAGCAGTGCGACATGCTCCAGGAGTGGTTGATCATGCTTTCCACCCCGCCCAGCGAGTCGGCCAGCACGAAGATCTGCAGCGCCTCCACCAGGCGGTTGAGCGCGGCGCGGTCGCCCTTGACCTTCATCGCCACCACCGCCCCGCCACTGCGCATCTGCCGTTTGCACAGCTCATGCTGCGGGTGGCTCTCCAGCCCCGGGTAATACACCTGCTCGATCTGCGCGTGGCTTTCGAGGAAGCGCGCCACCTGCAGGGCATTGGCACACTGGCGCTCCATGCGCACATCCAGGGTCTTCAGACCGCGCAGGGCCAGGTAGCAGTCGAACGGCCCCTGCACTGCGCCAATCGCCATGCTGATGCGGCGCAGGCGCGCCAACAGCGCATCATTGGCAGCTACGACCACGCCACCGGTGAGGTCGGAGTGGCCGCCGATGTACTTGCTGGCCGAGTGCATCACCAGGTCCACGCCCAGGGAGATCGGGCGCTGGTTCCACGGCGAGCAGAAGGTGTTGTCGATGCAAGTGAGGATGCCCCGTGCCTTGGCCAGGTCGCACACCGCCTTGATGTCGACCAGGTGCAGCAACGGGTTGGTCGGCGATTCGATCCAGATCAGCTGGGTTTCCGGCTTGATGGCGGCGGCCACCGCCTCGAGGTCGTTGAGGTCGACGTAGGTGGTGGTCAGGCCCGAGGTGCGGCTGCGGTAGTCTTCCATGATGCGGAAGGTACCGCCGTACACGCCGTTCATCACCACCACGTGGGCATCCTTGGGCAGCAGCTCCAGCACGGTGGCGGTGGCGTTCACGCCCGAGGCGCAGGCGACCGCGCCAACGCCCTCTTCCAGGGCGGCGACACAGGTTTCATAGGCATGCCGGGTGGGGTTGCCGACGCGGCTGTAGGAGTATTCCGGTTTGTCGTCAAGGCTGCGCTTGGTGAACGAGCTGGCGGTGACGATCGCCGGGAAAATAGCGTTATCGGCGACGCTGAACTGCTCACCGGCGTGAATGGTACGGGTGGCGAAATTGCGCGGCTTGTCGGACATGGTCAGGCCCATTGGCAGAGTGAAAGTCGCCACTATCGCACAACCCAAATCTTCTAGCCTTGGGGTAATCTGTGAAATATTTTTCTCCACGGCCCAAGCGCGATATGGACAGCTTCGACCAGCACATTCTCACCCTGCTTCAGCGCGACGCCTCGATCTCGCTCAAGGACCTGGCCGAGGCCGTCAACCTCTCCACCACGCCGTGCTGGAAGCGGGTCAAACGCCTGGAGGAAGACGGCTACATTGTCGGCCGTGTCGCCTTGCTCGACCCGGAACGGCTGGGGCTGGGGCTGACGGTGTTCGTCCAGCTCAAGACCCAGCGCCACGACAGCGCCTGGCTGGAGCAGTTTGCCGCGACCGTGACCGGGTTCGAGGAAGTGATGGAGTTCTACCGCATGTCGGGGGACTGGGATTACATGCTGCGGGTGGTGGTGGGGGATATTGCGGCGTATGACCGGTTTTATAAAAAGCTGATCACCAGTACTGATGGGCTGTCGAACATCACTTCCAGTTTTGCCATGGAGCAGATGAAGTACACCACGGCCTACCCGGTGCATCGTTCCTGATCGGTGCTGGATTCTTCGCGGGCTTGCCCGCTCCCACAGGAGTACCACAGGTGCTGAAAACTGTGGGGTCCCTGTGGGAGCGGGCAAGCCCGCGAAGAGGCCAGCACAGGCAACCGATCAATCCGCGGCAAGCACCGCCGCAATCCGGTTGCCGGCCTTGGCCTTCTCGACCTTGATCGCCACGAACTTCGAGGTCGGGGTATAGGTCCCCTCGCCATAGCTTTCCAGCGGCACCAGCGGGTTGGTCTCAGGGTAGTACGCCGCCGCCTGCCCCTCGGGTACGTCATACGCCACCAGGCGGAAGCCCGACACGCGCCGCTCCACGCCATCCTCCCACAGCGACACCAAGTCCACATGCTCGCCCGGCTCGAAGCCCATCCGGCGGATGTCCACCTCGTTGACGAACACCACTTCACGCAGACCGAACACCCCACGATAACGGTCATCCAGGCCATACAGAGTGGTGTTGTACTGGTCGTGCGAGCGCAGGGTCTGCAGGATCAGGTCGGGCTTGTCACCGCGCGCCAGCACCTTGGCATTCACCAGTTGCTCCGGCAGCCGGTGCGGGCTGAAGCGCGCCTTGCCTGTGGCCGTGCGCCAGGTACGGTCGGCGGCATTGTTGCCCAGGTGGAAGCCGCCCGGGTGCTGCAGGCGCTCGTTGAAAGCGGCAAAGCCGGGGATCACATCGGCAATCATGCTGCGGATGCGGCCGTAGTCGGCAACAGCGTACTCCCAGTCGATCGGCTGCTTGCCCAGGGTCGCCTGGGCCATGCCGGCGATGATCCACGGCTCCGAGCGCAGGTGCGGCGAGCGCGGGCGCAGCTGGCCGTGGGAGATGTGCACCATGCTGAAGGTGTCCTCCACGGTCACGCCTTGCGGCCCGCTGGCCTGCATGTCGATTTCGGTACGGCCCAGGCACGGCAGGATCAACGCATCGCGGCCGGTGACCAGGTGCGAGCGGTTGAGCTTGGTGGAAATCTGCACGGTCAGCGCGCAATTGCGCATGGCCGCATGGGTGCGCGGCGTATCCGGCGTGGCCTGGGCAAAGTTGCCACCCAGGCCGATGAACACCTTGGCCCGCCCCTCTTCCATGGCCTTGATCGCCAGCACGGCGTTGTGCCCGTGGGCACGCGGCACGCGGAACCGGAAGCGTTTTTCGATGGCATCGAGCAGCGCCGACCCGGGCTTCTCGTCGATGCCCATGGTGCGGTCGCCCTGCACGTTGCTGTGGCCGCGCACCGGTGACAGGCCGGCACCGGGCTTGCCGACGTTGCCGCGCAGCAGCTGCAGGTTGACGATTTCCTGAACGGTCGGCACCGAGTGGCGATGCTGGGTGACGCCCATGGCCCAGCACATGATCACCCGTTCGGCCTTGCGGTACATGCGCGCGGCCAGTTCGATCTCGGCCTGGGTCAGGCCCGATTGCTCGACGATGTGCGCCCAAGGCGTGGCGTCCACGGTTTCCAGGTATGCGTCGATGCCACTGGTGTGCTCGGCGATGAAGGCATGGTCGAACACCGCCGGTTCGCCATTGGCCTGGGCTTCGCGTTCCCACTGCAGCAGGTACTTGGCAATGCCACGCATCACTGCCATGTCACCGCCCAAGGCCGGGCGGAAGTAGGCCGTATTGGTTGGTTCGGAGCCATTGCTGAGCATCTCGAACGGGTGCTGCGGGTGCTGGAAGCGCTCCAGGCCGCGCTCCTTGAGCGGGTTGAAGCAGACCACCTGGGCACCACGCTTCACCGCTTCACGCAGCGGTTCGAGCATGCGCGGGTGGTTGGTGCCGGGGTTCTGGCCGATGACGAAGATGGCATCGGCCAGTTCCAGGTCGTGGAACACCACGGTGCCCTTGCCCACGCCGAGGGTTTCCGACATGCCCACGCCGCTGGCTTCATGGCACATGTTCGAGCAGTCGGGGAAGTTGTTGGTGCCGTAGGCGCGGACGAACAGCTGGTAGAGGAACGCCGCCTCGTTGCTGGCCCGGCCCGAGGTGTAGAACTCGGCCTGGTCGGGCGATTCGAGTGCGCGCAAGTGTTGCGCAACCAACGCAAAGGCTTCTTCCCAGCTGGTTTCGACATAGTGGTCGGTGGCTGCGTCGTAGCGCATCGGGTGGGTCAGGCGGCCCTGGTACTCCAGCCAGTAGTCGGTCTGCTCGGCCAACGCACTGACGCTGTACCTGGCGAAGAACGCTGGGTCCACCGAGCGGCCAGTGGCTTCCCAGTTGACTGCCTTGGCGCCGTTCTCGCAGAACTTGACCATGTCGTTTTCCGGCGACTCGCCCCAGGCGCAGCCGGGGCAGTCGAAGCCGCCGTTCTGGTTGGTCTTGAGCATGGCCCGCAGGTTCTTGAAGGCATTTTCGCTGCCCAGCCAGCTCTTGGTCACGCTCTTGAGCGCCCCCCAGCCGGCGGCGGCGCCTTTGTAGTCCCTGATATGTTGGTCCTGGCTCATGCTATGAATCCTCACGCTTCGATGCTTTTTTTCAGCCTATGGAGCGTGGGGTAGAGCCGTCCAATCGAAAGATCTTACGGGGTGATAGGCGGTTTCGATCATGGGCTGGAACCGCGCCACGGCCTTCGCGGGTGAACCCGCTCCCACAGGGCCCCCACAGGTTTCGAGCCCTGCGCTTTACCTGTGGGAGCGGGTTTACCCGCGAATTGGGCGACGCGGTCAACACTTTGAAATACGTGGCCTGCAGCCATGATAGAGGCCATCGATCAATCGGTCGGACAAAGCAATTTGACGGCCCTGCGCCCAAGTTATAGCTTGGATCGAGTCCCAATCCATTCGAGCGCGAACGTGGAACAGAACAGCCGGGCCCTGATCGACGGCTTCAACCGGAAAATCGACTACCTGCGGATGTCGGTCACCGACCGCTGCGACTTCCGTTGCGTGTACTGCATGGCCGAAGATATGCAGTTCCTGCCGCGCCAGCAAATCCTCAGCCTCGAGGAACTGCTCCAGGTGGCCGAGCGCTTCGTCGCCCTTGGTACCCGCAAGATCCGCCTGACCGGCGGCGAGCCGCTGGTGCGCCAGGGCATCGTCGACCTGTGCGGGCGCATCGCCGCCCTGCCCGGCCTGCGCGAGTTGTGCCTGACCAGCAACGGCTCGCAACTCGGGCGCCTGGCCCAACCGCTGTTCGACGCCGGTGTCACGCGCCTGAACATCAGCCTCGACAGCCTGGACGCCGAGCGCTTCAAGCAACTGACCCGCACCGGCGACTTGCACCAGGTGATCGCCGGCATCGACGCCGCCCGCCAGGCCGGTTTCAAGCGCACCAAGCTCAACTGCGTAGTCCTCAAAGGCCGCAACGACCACGAACTGGTCGACCTGGTGCGCTTTGCCATCGACCGCGAACTGGACATCACCTTCATCGAAGAAATGCCCTTGGGCGTGATCAGCGAACATGAACGCGGCGAGTCGTTCTGCTCCAGTGACGAAGTACGTGCGCTGCTGGCCGAGCAGTTCACATTGGTCGAATCGACCGAGTCGTCCCAGGGCCCCGCCCGCTACTGGCGCCTGGCCGAAGCCGCCAACACTCGGGTCGGCTTCATTTCGCCACACAGCCACAACTTCTGCGCCACCTGCAACCGCGTGCGCCTCACCGTCGAGGGCCGCCTGCTGCTGTGCCTGGGCAATGAACACTCGGTGGACCTGAAGCAGGTGCTGCGCGCCCACCCCGGCAACCCCGAACGCCTGGAAAAGGCCATTCGTGACTCCTTGCACCTCAAGCCCTACCGCCATCATTTCGAAGTCGGTGGCGACGTGCAGATCCTGCGTTTCATGAACATGACCGGCGGCTAGGCAGCCGTCTCTGGATTTCCATGATCGTTCACCCCACCCCCGATGTGCTGCGTGTGCTGTTCACCCTCAAGGGTTCGATCGTCAAGCGCATCGCCCTGCGTTGCCTGACGATCACCCTGCTGGCCGCGCTGATCGTGTTGGTCGAGCGGCATTTCCCGGCGTTTTTCTACCCGGTCAGCGCCACCCCGTTCACCTTGCTGGGCCTGTCGCTGTCGATTTTCATGAGTTTTCGCAACAACGCCTGCTATGACCGCTGGTGGGAGGGGCGCAAGGCCTGGGGCAAGCTGATCATCGAGACCCGTTCGTTCGTGCGCGAAAGCCTGGTGATCACCGACGAAACCCTGCGTGCCGAACTGTTGCGCAGCCTGTGCGGCTTTGCCCATGCGCTGAATGCACGGCTGCGCAGCGAGGACGAACTGGCCGCCGCCCGGCCCTGGCTGGCCCGGCCCGATGCGATCAGCCCGCACAACGTGTGCGACGCCATCCTGCGCGAAATCAGCGGGCACTGCTCGCGGCTGGCAACACAGCAGCAGATCAGTGACTGGCGCTACAGCCTACTGGAACAGCGGCTGGTGGGGCTGACCGAAGTGCAGGCTACCTGCGAGCGGATCAAGGGCACGCCGTTGCCGTTCCCCTACACGCTGTTGCTGCACCGCACCATCTACATCTTCTGCCTGCTGCTGCCGTTTGCCCTGGCCGAGCCGCTGGGATGGCTGGCGCCGCTGTTCACCACCATCGTGGGGTACACGTTCTTCGGGCTGGATGCGATAGGCAACGAACTGGAAGACCCGTTCGGGCGCGATGAGAACGACCTGCCGACCGATGCCATGGTGCGGACCGTGGAGCGCGATGTGCTGGCGGGGTTGGGGGAACAACAGCTACCGCCGGTGTTGTTGCCGGTGGACCATGTATTGAGCTGACTGAATGCAGTGGCCTGTGCCGGCCCTTTCGCGGGTAAACCCGCTCCTACAGGGCCCCCACAGGTTTCGAACCCTGCGCGATACCTGTGGGAGCGGGTTTACCCGCGAAGAGGCCGGTACAGGAGAAAACTCAGCCCCGGCTTGCACAGGCCTCGATCGGTTTCAGGTGCTTGACGAAGTTGCACGGCCGGTGCCGCGCATCCAGCTGCTCCGCCAGGATGCCCTCCCACGCCGTACGGCAGGCCCCGGTGGAGCCCGGCAGGCAGCACACCAACGTGCGGTTGGACAGCCCGGCCAGCGCCCGGCTCTGCACGGTCGAGGTGCCGATATCGAGAATCGACAGGGCCCGGAACAGTTCGCCAAAGCCATCGATGCGCTTGTCCAGCAAGCACTCGACCGCTTCCGGCGTGCTGTCACGCCCGGTAAAACCGGTACCGCCGGTGATCAGCACCACCTGCACCTGTTCGTCGGCAATCCAGGTGGCGACCTGGGCGCGGATCTTGTAAAGGTCGTCCTTGAGCAACGCCCGCGCCACCAGGCGGTGGCCGATCTCCACCGAGCGGCTGGCCAGCAGCTCACCGGAAGTATCGTTGTCGTAGGTACGGGTATCGCTGACTGTCAGCACGGCGATGTTGAGCGGTACGAAGACCGCATCGGGTTGGACGCGCACGGTGGGGCTCCTCGAGTGGCATTGCCGCCACGCTAGAGGCATGGCCCGGGGGCGTCCAATCGATATGGCGTACCGACTCATCAATGACATCTATCGCAGACGTGGGTTAAGGTCTGCATAACCCGATACCAGGCACCTCCATGGACATCAAGCAGCTCAAATTCCTCATCGCCCTCGACCAGACCCGCCACTTCGGCCAGGCGGCGGCGCTGTGCCATATCACCCAGCCGACGCTGTCCATGCGCCTGCGCAACCTGGA
The DNA here is from genome assembly GCF_001586765.1 of Pseudomonas sp. ABFPK. Lineage (NCBI taxonomy): Bacteria > Pseudomonadati > Pseudomonadota > Gammaproteobacteria > Pseudomonadales > Pseudomonadaceae > Pseudomonas > Pseudomonas sp. ABFPK. Next base: position 111,501 of record NZ_LQXW01000089.1, read on the forward strand.
GGACGAGCTGGACCTGATACTGGTCAAGCGCGGCCAGCGCTTCGAAGGTTTCACCGAAGCGGGCGAGCGAATCCTGGCCTGGGCCCGTACCCTGCTCGCCGCGCACGATGGCTTGCAGGCCGAAGCCGCCAGTTGCCGCGGCCAGGTGGTCGGCAGCCTGCGCCTGGGCACGGTGCCGCTGGCCAGCTTCAACCCCATGCACCTGCTGCTGCCGCTGCGTGAAAAATACCCCGAACTGCACTTCCAGATCAGCTCGCTAAGCTCGGAACAGGTGATCGACGGGCTCAGCCGCAACCAGCTCGACCTGGGCATCTGCTACCTGGACCAGGTCAACACCAGCTTCTTTGAAGTGATCGAACTTGGCACCACCACCATGGGCCTGCTGCACGATACCCGGCACTTCCAGTTCGCCAGCGACACCCTGCGCTGGGACGAGCTGGGCGACATTCCGCTGGGCCTGCTGAGCAAGGGCATGCACTACCGCCAGTCGCTGGACCTGAGTTTTCGCAGCCGTGGCCTGGAGCCGAATGCGGTACTGGAAAGCGACTCGAGCTTCCAGCTGATCCAGGCCATCAACACCGGCATGTGCTGTGCGGTCATGCCACTGGACTGCGGGCTGGAAGACCTGAGCGAGCACCTGCGCATCCTGCCGGTGGCCGACGCCGCCATCCACAGCCCGGTCGGCCTGCTGCTGCGCCGCAGCGAACCGCGTTCGGCAATTGCCGAGCAGTGCTTCGATGAGGCGCGGGCGCTGTTTCAGGCCAACTGAGCGCTGGTTGCCTGGCGGTACTGGCGCGGAGTGAAGCCGGTCAGTTGCTTGAACTGGCGGCTGAAGGCACTGTGGTCGGTATAGCCGCAGCACATCGCCACTTCAGTGATCGGCAGTTCCGAATGCAGCAAACGGTGGGCGTGCTCCAGGCGTGCCTTGTGGATCATCTGCCGTGGCGTGAGGTGGAACACCCGCTTGCAGTAGCGCTCCAGCTGGGCCACGGAAATGCCAGCGATACGGGTCAGCTCGCCCATGCTGATAGGCTGGTGGAAATGCCGCCGGATATGCTCGTCCACCGCCGCCAGGCGCTGGTAGGCAGGATGGCTGTCGGCGGCTGACTGCAAGTCGACCGAGATGCCGACCAGGCCAATGATATCGCCGGCACGGTTGTACAGCGGGCGCTTGTGGGTCAAGCACCAGCCAGGCTCGCGGCTGCCGTAAAGATGCAGCTCCAGCTGGTCTTCCAGCACCAAACCCTCCTTGAGAACGCGACGGTCCTGCTCGGTGTAGCCGGGGCCCAGCTGTGCCGGGAACACTTCGGCGCTGGTCTTGCCCAGCAGCGGTTGCAGGCGCTTGAGGCCACAGCGCTGGACCAGGGTGTTGTTGGCCAGCACATAGCGGGCGGCCGGGTCCTTGATGAAGATCGCGGCGTTGGGGATGGCGTCGAGGATCGGCAGCAGTAGGGACACACCGGCGAGCAGGGCCTGGAGGTTGGCGGGGCGGTGCTGGTCGAGGGACTGGTACAGGGTTGCCAGGGGAGTGTCGGTCATCTGCTCTCTCTCGGTTTGCTGTGCCGGCCTTCGCGGGTAAACCCGCTCCTACAGGTACTGCGCAGCCCTCGAAGCTGCGGAGATACCTGTAGGAGCGGGTTTACCCGCGAAGAGGCCGGCACAGCAAGTAAATGTCTACAACCCTTATGCGTTAAGGCTTACAGCCTATCCACCACCCTTCCCTCATACCACTGCTTTTTCGCAACTGTGCCGATTTCGTCATCCCCCCTGCAGAAAACCATCAAGAACCGCCGCCCCGATCGGTCCACTCTATGCCCCACGCAAGCCGCCCCAAGTCCTACAAGAGCGCGGCCCAAAAAGCCGCATCTCGTGACATCAGACCTGCCTATCCAATAACCAACAAAAAGGCGAACCCATGTCAGGCAAATTCAAAAAACAGTTGTCATTGCTGGACCTCACCTTCATCGGCCTAGGCGCCATCTTCGGCTCCGGCTGGCTGTTCGCCGCCAGCCACGTCTCGGCCATCGCCGGCCCGGCCGGCATCCTGTCCTGGTTCCTTGGCGGCTTCGCCGTACTGTTGCTGGGCATCGTCTATTGCGAACTGGGCGCTGCCCTGCCGCGTGCCGGGGGCGTGGTGCGCTACCCGGTGTACTCCCACGGCCCGCTGCTGGGCTACTTGATGGGTTTTATCACCCTGATCGCCTTTTCCAGCCTGATCGCCATCGAAGTGGTCGCTTCGCGTCAATACGCCGCCGCCTGGTTCCCCGGGCTGACCAAGGCCGGCTCCAGCGACCCGACCGTGCTCGGCTGGCTGGTGCAGTTCGCCCTGCTGGGGCTGTTCTTCTTCCTCAACTACCGCAGCGTGAAAACCTTCGCCAAGGCCAACAACCTGGTCAGTGTGTTCAAGTTCATCGTGCCGCTGCTGGTGATCGGCGTGCTGTTCACCTTCTTCAAACCGGAAAACTTCGAGGTCCAGGGCTTTGCCCCGTTCGGTCTGTCCGGCGTTGAAATGGCGGTATCGGCCGGTGGCATCATCTTCGCCTACCTGGGCCTGACGCCGATCATTTCGGTGGCCAGCGAGGTGAAGAACCCGCAACGCACCATCCCCATCGCGCTGATCCTCTCGGTACTGCTGTCCACCGCGATCTACGCCCTGCTGCAACTGGCCTTCCTCGGCAGCGTGCCGACCGAAATGCTGAGCAACGGCTGGGCCGCAGTGACCAAGGAACTGGCCCTGCCCTACCGCGACATTGCCCTGGCTTTGGGTGTGGGCTGGCTGGCCTATCTGGTGGTGGCCGACGCGGTGATCTCGCCCAGCGGCTGCGGCAACATCTACATGAACGCCACCCCGCGCGTGGTCTATGGCTGGGCGCAGACCGGCACCTTCTTCAAGTACTTCACCCGTATCGACGCCGAGTCCGGCATCCCGCGCCCGGCGCTGTGGCTGACCTTTGGCCTGTCGGTGTTCTGGACCCTGCCGTTCCCGTCCTGGGAAGCGCTGATCAACGTGGTTTCCGCCGCCCTGGTACTGAGCTACGCCGTGGCCCCGGTCACCGTCGCCGCCCTGCGCCGCAACGCCCCCGATATGCCGCGCCCGTTCCGGGTCAAGGGCATGGGCGTGCTCGGCCCGCTGTCATTCATCATCGCCGCGCTGATCGTGTACTGGTCGGGCTGGAAGACCGTGTCGTGGCTGCTGGCCCTGCAGATCGTGATGTTCGTGCTGTACCTGCTGTGCGGCCGCTTCGTGCCGACCCAGCACCTGTCGCTGGCCCAGCAAGTGCGCTCGTCGGCGTGGCTGATCGGCTTCTACGCGGTGACCATCCTGTTGTCGTGGCTGGGCAGCTTCGGCGGCCTGGGAGTGCTCGGCCACCCGTTCGACACCCTGGTCGTGGCCGCTTGTGCACTGGGCATCTACTACTGGGGCGCTGCCACCGGCGTGCCTGCCCACCTGGTGCGCCTGGAAGGTGAGGATGAAAGCGAAGCCTCCTCCGAAAGCTACCCAGGCCAGTGCCCTGCCGCCGTCGCCTCCTGACCCACTCTCGAATGGATATGCCCATGAAACACGTTCACGTCATCGACTCGCACACCGGCGGGGAACCAACCCGCCTGGTGATGAAAGGCTTCCCGCAACTGCATGGCCGCAGCATGGCCGAGCAGCGCGATGAACTGCGCGAGCTGCACGACCAGTGGCGCCGCGCCTGCCTGCTGGAGCCTCGCGGCAACGATGTGCTGGTCGGTGCACTTTACTGCCCACCGGTATCGGCCGACGCCACGTGCGGGGTGATCTTCTTCAACAACGCTGGCTACCTGAACATGTGCGGGCACGGCACCATCGGCCTGGTCGCCTCGCTGCAGCACCTGGGCCTGATCGCACCGGGCGTGCACAAGATCGATACCCCGGTCGGCCAGGTCAGCGCCACCTTGCATGAAGACGGCGCCATAACCGTCGGCAACGTGCCGTCCTACCGCTACCGCCAGCAGGTGCTGGTGGACGTGCCCGGCCATGGTCCGGTGCGCGGCGACATCGCCTGGGGTGGCAACTGGTTTTTCCTCGTCTCCGAACACGGCCAGCGCATCGAGCTGGGCAACCGCGAGGCGCTGACCGAATACACCTGGGCGATGCTCAAGGCCCTCGAAGCCCAGGGCATCACCGGTGAAAACGGTGCCCCCATCGACCACGTCGAACTGTTCGCCGACGACGCCAACGCCGACAGCCGCAACTTCGTGATGTGCCCCGGCAAGGCCTACGACCGCTCGCCCTGCGGCACGGGCACCAGCGCCAAGCTGGCCTGCCTGGCCGCCGACGGCAAGCTCGACGAAGGCCTGACCTGGGTACAGGCCAGTATCACCGGCAGCCAGTTCCAGGGCCGCTACGAGCGCGACGGCGAACGCATTCGCCCGTTCATCACCGGCCGCGCCTACATGACCGCCGACAGCACCCTGCTGATCGACGAACAGGACCCGTTCGCCTGGGGCATCTGACCCCGGCTTTTTCCAAAAAAACAAATATCGCGAGGAGTGACAACAATGACCAACAACATCTTCACCGGCACCATGCCCGCCCTGATGACCCCCTGCACCGCCGAGCGCAAGCCGGACTTCGACGCCCTGGTGCGCAAGGGCCGCGAGCTGATCGAGGCCGGCATGAGCGCCGTGGTGTACTGCGGCTCGATGGGCGACTGGCCGCTGCTGACCGAAGCAGAGCGCCAGGAAGGCGTGGCGCGCCTGGTGGCCGCCGGCATCCCGACCATCGTCGGCACCGGCGCGGTGAACACCCGTGAAGCAGTATCTCACGCCGCCCACGCGGCCAAGGTTGGTGCCGCCGGCCTCATGGTCATCCCCCGCGTGCTCAGCCGCGGCGCCTCGCTGATTGCCCAGAAGCACCACTTCTCGGCCATCCTGGCAGCCGCGCCGAAGCTGCCGGCGGTGATCTACAACAGCCCGTACTACGGCTTTGCCACCCGCGCCGACCTGTTCTTCGAACTGCGCAGCGAGTTCCCCAACCTGATCGGCTTCAAGGAGTTCGGCGGTGGCGCCGACCTGCGCTACGCCGCCGAGCACATCACCTCCAAGGATGACGACGTGACCCTGATGGTCGGCGTCGACACCCAGGTGGTACATGGTTTCGTCAACTGCAACGCAACCGGTGCCATCACCGGCATCGGCAACGCCCTGCCGCGTGAGGTGCTGCACCTTGTGAGCCTGAGCAAACAGGCGGCCAAAGGTGATGCCAAGGCCCGCCGACTGGCGCGTGAACTGGAGGCGGCGCTGGCGGTGCTGTCGTCGTTCGATGAAGGCTGCGACCTGGTGCTCTACTACAAGCACCTGATGGTGCTGAACGGTGACAGCGAATACAGCCTGCACTTCAACGAGACCGACGTGCTGACCGACGCCCAGCGCAACTATGCCGAGCAGCAGTACGCGCTGTTCCGCAGCTGGTACGCCAGCTGGTCGGCTGAGCAGAACCTGGCCTAATCACCTGATTCCAGGCCGAGCCGCAGCCCCTGTGGGAGCGGGTTCACCCGCGAACACCGGCGAAGCCGGTGCCAGGCACCGAGTCGCCTGCTTCGCGGGTAAACCCGCTCCTACAAAGGCCGCGCTCTCTCTTGATATTGATTCCAAAGGAGGCTCCATGACCCTCACAGGCAACCTGCTGATCGGCCAGACGCCGGTAACCGGCAGCCGCGAAGCCATCCGTGCCATCGACCCGGCCACCGGCCAGGCGCTGGAACCGGCCTACCTCGGCGGTACCGGCAAACACGTGGCCCAGGCCTGCGCCCTGGCCTGGGCGGCGTTAGATGCCTACCGCGAAACCTCGCTCGAGCAACGGGCACAATTCCTCGAAACCATCGCCACGCAGATCGAAGCGCTGGGTGATGCCCTGATCGATCGCGCCGTGGCCGAAAGCGGCCTGCCAAAGGCGCGCATCCAGGGCGAACGTGGCCGCACCTGCACCCAGTTGCGCACCTTCGCCCGTGTGGTGCGGGCTGGCGAATGGCTGGACGTGCGGGTCGACAATGCCCTGCCTGAGCGCCAGCCCCTGCCGCGTGCCGACCTGCGCCAGCGCCAGGTGGCCCTGGGGCCAGTTGCGGTATTCGGCGCCAGCAATTTCCCATTGGCCTTCTCGGTGGCCGGTGGCGACACCGCCTCGGCCCTGGCCGCCGGTTGCCCGGTGGTGGTCAAGGCCCACGGCGCCCACCCGGGCACCAGCGAGCTGGTCGGCCAGGCAGTGGCAAAGGCCGTGAAGCAGTGCGGCTTGCCGGCCGGTGTGTTTTCGCTGTTGTACGGCTCCGGTCGTGAAGTGGGCATTGCGCTGGTCAGCGACCCGCGCATCAAGGCCGTTGGCTTTACCGGCTCGCGCAGCGGTGGCATTGCGCTGTGCCGGGCGGCCCAGGCCCGCCCCGAGCCGATCCCGGTGTACGCCGAAATGAGCTCGATCAACCCGGTGTTCCTGTTCGACACCGCCCTGCAGACCCGCGCCGAGGCACTGGCACAAGGCTTCGTCGCCTCGCTGACCCAGGGTGCCGGCCAGTTCTGCACCAACCCCGGCCTGGTGATTGCCCGCCAGGGGCCGGCGTTGCAGCATTTCATCGACGCCGCCAGCGAACACGTGCGCCAGGCTGCGGCGCAGACCATGCTCACCCCGGGCATCTTCAGTGCCTACCAGGCCGGTGTCGGCGCCCTGGCCGCAAACGCCAATGCCCAGGCCGCCGCCAGTGGCCAGGCCGGGCAAGGCCCCAACCAGTGCCAGGCGCAGCTGTTCGTGACCCAGGCCGAAGCGTTCCTCGCCGACCCGGCGTTGCAGGCCGAAGTCTTCGGCGCGGCGTCGCTGGTGGTGGCCTGCGCCAACGATGAGCAAATGCGCCAGGTGGCCGAGCATCTGGAAGGCCAACTGACCGCCACCCTGCAACTGGACGATGCCGACATCGACAGCGCCCGCGCCCTGCTGCCGACCCTTGAGCGCAAGGCTGGTCGCATCCTGGTCAATGGCTGGCCGACCGGTGTAGAGGTATGCGACGCGATGGTCCACGGCGGGCCGTTCCCGGCCACCTCCGATGCCCGCACCACTTCGGTGGGCACGGCGGCGATCCTGCGCTTCCTGCGCCCGGTGTGCTACCAGGACTTCCCCGATGCCCTGCTGCCGCAGGCACTGAAACACGGCAACCCGCTGCAGCTTCGGCGCCTGCTCGACGGTAAACGGGAAGGCTGAGCATGGTCGACACCGCTGAAACCGATATCGCCGTGGTCGGCGCCGGCATTGTCGGCGTCGCCTGTGCCCTGCAACTGGCCCGCCAAGGCCGCCGGGTAACCCTGGTCGACCGCCAGGCACCCGGTCGAGGCGCGTCCTACGGCAACGCCGGGCACCTGGCCACCGAGCAGGTATTCCCGATTGCCGACCTGTCGATTCTCAAACGCCTGCCGCGCATGTTGCTGGACCCGATGGGCCCGTTGCGCCTGGACTGGAAGTACCTGCCCAAGGCCATGCCGTGGTTCACCCGCCTGCTGCTCAACCTGCGCCCTGGCCCGTTCCAGCGCAGCGTGGCCGGCATCCGCTCGTTGAACGAAGGCAGCCTGGGTGCCTGGCAGCGGCTGCTGGGCTCGATCGGGCGCGGCGAACTGTTTCAGGAAGATGGCTCGCTGCTGGTGTTCGAGCGGCCGGAGTCGCGCCAGGCCCTGGAGGCCTTGCGCGCGCGCATGCAACAGCAGGCGGTGGCGGTGGACTTCTGGTCGGCCGACACTGTGCGCGAGGCAGCGCCGCAACTGAGCCCGTCGTTGCTGGGTGGGCTGTTCTTCCCACGTACCGGGCACTTCATCGACCCCTACCGGGTGGTGTGCGAACTGTTCGAAGCGGCCAAGGCCAGTGGCGTGCGTTTTGTCCAGGCGCAGGTCGATGGCGGGCGGCTGCACAGCGGCGGGGTCAGGCTGGCCAGCGATCAGGGCACGCTCGATGCCCGCCAGGTGCTGATCAGTTGTGGTGCGCATTCCGCGCGGTTGACCGCCACACTGACAGGCAAGCAGGTGCCGCTGGACACCGAGCGCGGCTACCACCTGATGTTGCCTGGCGAGCATCAGCGTTTGCCGTTTGCAGTCACATCGCTGGAGCGCAAGTTCATCATGACGCCCATGGCCGAAGGCCTGCGCCTGGCCGGCACGGTGGAGTTCGCCGGGCTGGACGCGCCGCCGAGCATGCAGCGGGCTTGGCAGTTGCACCGGTTGAGCAAAGGGTTGTTCAGGAGGGACCTGAGTGTTGAGGGAGCGACGCCTTGGATGGGCTTCCGGCCTTCATTGCCAGATTCGTTACCGGTGATCGACCGTGTGTGTGATGGGCGGGTTTTGTTGGCGTTCGGGCATCAGCACCTGGGTTTGACCCAGGCGGCGGTGACAGCGGAATGGGTGGGGCGGTTGGCTGACAGGGAGAGTGGGGCTGATATGGCGGCTTACCGGTTGGACCGGTTTTAGCCTGTGCTGGCCTCTTCGCGGGTGAACCCGCTCCCACAGGGATCGCGCAGGCCTTGAGGGCAGTGGCGATCCTGTGGGAGCGGGTTTACCCGCGAATAGGCTGCAAAGCAGCCCCCTTCATGCCTCAGCGATAACGCTCGAGCCAGTGCGCATACGGTGCAGGCAAGGTCCAGGAGGCTTTCTCCACCCCCAACTCCTTGGCCGCAAAGTAAGCCCAGTGCGGGTCTGCCAGGTGCGCACGCCCTACCGATACCAGGTCCAGCTGATTGGCTTGCAGCGCTGCTTCCGCCAGTTTCGGCGTACCAAAACCCCACGCCGAGGTTACCGGCAGCTTCGCCTCACGACGCACGCGCTCGGCAATCGGGCCCATGAACGCCGGGCCCCACGGGATATTGGTGTCGGGAATGGTGAAGCCGACACTCACGCTCAGCAGGTCGAGGCCGCCAGCCTTGAAACGGCGCGCCAGTTCGATCGACTCTTCCAGCGTCTGCTCATCGCGGCCGTCGTACTCCAGCACACCAAAACGCGCGGTCAGGGGCAGGTTCTCTGGCCATACCTCACGCACCGCTGCCAAAGTTTCCAGCAGGAAGCGGCTGCGGTTGTCGAAGCTGCCACCGTAGGCGTCGGTACGCTTGTTGGAGTGCTCGGAGAAGAAACTCTGGCCCAGGTAACCATGGGCAAAGTGCAGCTCGATCCACTCGAAACCGGCATCGCGCGCACGGCGGGCGGCATCGACGAAGTCCTGCTTGACCCGGGCAATGTCGTCCAGGGTCATCTCGCGCGGCACTCGTGGCAGGTGCGCGCCGAAGGCGATGGCGGACGGGGCAATGGTTTCCCAGCCGCGAGCGTCGTCGGCGGCAATGTGGTCGTCACCCTCCCACGGGCGGTTGGCGCTGGCCTTGCGCCCGGCGTGGGCAATCTGGATACCCGGCACGGAACCGGCGGCCTTGATTGCCTGCACCACCGGCACGAAAGCCTGGGCGTGGGCATCGCTCCAGATGCCGGCGCAACCGGGGGTGATGCGCCCTTCCGGTGCCACGGCAGTGGCCTCGACCACCAGCAAGCCGGCACCGCCACGGGCCAGGCCGGCCAGGTGCACGTGGTGCCAGTCGTTGATCATGCCGTCCTCGGCCATGTATTGGCACATCGGTGGAATGGCAATGCGGTTGCGCAGGGTGACGTCCTTGAGGGTATACGGTTCGAACAAAGCGGACATGGGCAAGCTCCCGGGCTATCTGATTACGATTGTTCGATCATAATCGAACTATGGCAATTAATGATAGCCCCGTTATCATGACGACCATGCGAGCCTATCAACATCCCAATTCTGAAGACCTCACCCTGGAACGCCTGCTCTATGCCCTGAGCGACCCGGTGCGCCTGGGTATCGTGCGCCACCTGGCGGGCGTGGCCGAAGCCAGCTGTGGCGAGCTGGATGGCGGCCGGCCGAAGTCGAGCATGTCCCACCATTTTCGCGTGCTGCGTGATGCGGGGTTGGTGCATACCCGCAATGTGGGGACTACCCACATGAATTCGTTGCGTAGCGAGATGCTGGGGGAGCGGTTTCCCGGGCTGCTGGACTGCATTCTGCGGCAGCAGTGATTTTCCTGTGCCGGCCTCTTCGCGGGTAAACCCGCTCCTACAGGGTAATCACTGTCTTCAAGACCTGTGCGATCTCTGTGGGAGCGGGTTTACCCGCGAAAGGGCCAGAACAGGCAAAATCAATCTTCTTTCTTGCCCAGGGCAAACCGGCATACCTGCCCTCCCCTGAGCATGCACTCCTCATGGCTCACCTCGGCCCCACCCAAGGCCCCGATCAGCGCCAGGTCCAGCTCGCACACCACCGGGTGAGCCTTGGCCAGGTGATGGAACACGCAATTGTGCGCAACGATCTGCGGCTCGCCCCCAGAGCGGAAGAACACCTGTGCCTCGTACCCGGCATTGTTCATGTGCTCGACGATGCGTGCCTCATCCACCACCTGGTGCTCCAGGTCCGCCGCCAGCTTGCGCCCCAGCTGGCGCATCAGCGCCAGCAACGCCTCCTGCCCCAGCAAGCCGGCCACTTCCGCAATCAGCAGGTTGGCCAGCAACGGGTACTGCCGCGGGAACAGTTCGCGGGCCTGTTCGGTCAGCTCGTGCAGCTGCTCCGGGCGTCGCCCGGTGGGCCGGGTAGCGCCACGCTTGACCAGGCCGTCGCGCTCCAGCGCTGCCAGGTGCTGGCGCACCGCCGTGCGGGTGATTGCCAGGGCCTGCGCCAGGTCGTCGATGCTCATGCCGGCCGGCTGGAGCAGCAACGCATGGAGCAGGTCCTGTTGGGTACGGCCCAGGCCTTCGAGCATCAGAATTTGTCCGGGAACTGTTTGACCAACGCCGCAGCCAGAGCATCGGACAGGGTCAGGATATGCTCGCGCATCATCGCCCAGGTGCGCGCCTCGCCTACGTAGTCAGCGGCCGCCAACTGGTCGATCTGGGCCACGTGGTGCCCGCCGTGGGCGCTGAGCAGCGTCAGCAGGGTCGGCTCGGGCAGGTTCGGGTTGGCCTTGGCCAGAAACGCGGCGATGGCCTTGGCATTGCTGGTCAGCTCGTTGACCGCGGCTTGCTGGCCTTTTTTGTCCTTGGCCACGGTGGCGTCGCTGTAGTGCTTTATGGCGCCCCAGTGGCCGGCCAGCAGCTTCAGCAACTGATCGGCGGCAGGCTGGCCGTACAGCGGGGCAATACTGTTGGCGATCCTGGTGGCGTCGGTGACCACTTCCTTGGCAGCGACTTCAGCCTCCTTGGCGTTGCCGGCTTGATTGGCCACGGCATAGTTGCGCACCCAGAAGATGTGCTCGACCCAAAGGTCGCGCAGGGCCATGCGCGTGGTCATTGCAGCAGATTCGGCAGGTTTGGCGGCAGGGGTTTCGCTGGAGTAGGAGTAGCTTTGGCTCCATGCCGGCTGGGCGCACAGGGCGAGCAGCAGTAAGGCGGCAATCTTGATGTTCATGACGGCACCCTCCTGGAGGGGGATCGACTGACAAGATTAATTTAAGCATCAAAATATGTTTTTATTGGGGCTGAGCTGGGTTTCCGATCAGTGGTTTCCTGAGCTGGCCCCTTCGCAGCACAAGGCTGCTCCTACAGATACGGCGCCGTACCTGTAGGAGCAGCCTTGTGCTGCGAAGGGGCCGGACACAGGCAACAAAAAAGCCACGAGGTCTCCCCCGTGGCTTCTGTCACAACAATGGCCGCTTACAGCGCCATGTCGTTCTCAGGCTTGCTCTCGGCCGGCTGGCTCGGTGCAACAGTGGTGCCGACGCTTTCGTCGATCACCGGTGGTTTCTCGAGCTGCAGCACTTCAGCGGTGTAGTTCCACTCTTTCTGGGTGGCTGCCGCCGAGTCGTTCAGCTTGGTGCCGTAGCTTGGCACGATCTGCTTGATCTTGGCCTGCCACTCTGGGGTAGCGACCTTCTCCTTGAACACGGTTTCCAGCACGTTCAGCATGATCGGTGCCGCAGTCGAAGCACCTGGCGATGCACCCAGCAGGCCGGCGATGGTGCGGTCTTCGGAAGCGACCACTTCGGTGCCCAGCTTCAGCACGCCGCCCTTCTCGGCATCACGCTTGATGATCTGCACGCGCTGGCCGGCCTGCCACAGGCGCCAGTCTTCCTTCTTGGCGTTCGGGAAGTAGGTACGCAGGGCTTCGAAGCGGTCGTCGTCAGACAGCATCAACTGGCCAGCGAGGTATTCCACCAGCGGGTACTGATCGATGCCGACCTTGGTCATCGGCCACACGTTGTGGGTGGTGGTGCTGCTCAGCAGGTCCAGGTACGAGCCGTTCTTCAGGAACTTGGTCGAGAAGGTGGCGAATGGGCCGAACAGGATCACGCGCTTGCCATCCAGCACGCGGGTGTCCAGGTGCGGAACCGACATGGGTGGCGCACCGGTCGAGGCGATGCCGTAGGCCTTGGCCATGTGCTGCATGGCCACGGTCGGGTTCTCGGTCACCAGGAACGAGCCACCCACCGGGAAACCTGCGTATTCCTTGGCTTCAGGAATGCCCGACTTCTGCAGCAGCTTCAGCGCGCCGCCACCGGCACCGATGAACAGGAACTTGGCGTCGGTAGCCGATTCGCTACCGTCCTTCAGGTTCTTGTACTCAACGTGCCACGAGCCGTCCTTGTTGCGGGTGATGTCCTGCACTTCGCTGGACAGCTTCAGGTCGAAGTTTTCCTGGGTTTTCAGGTGGCCGACGAACTGGCGGGTGATCTCGCCGAAGTTGACGTCGGTGCCGATTGGCGTCCAGGTCACGGCCAGCTTCTGGTTCGGGTCGCGGCCTTCCATCATCAGCGGGACCCACTTGGCGATCTGCGCGTGGTCCTCGGAGTACTGCATCGGGCGGAACAGCGGGCTGGCCTGCAGCGCGTCGTAACGCTTCTTCAGGAACTTGATATTGTCATCGCCCCACACGAAGCTCATGTGCGGCGTGGTGTTGATGAACGAGTGCGGGTTCTTCAGCACGCCCTGGCGGACCTGCCACGACCAGAACTGGCGGGAGATCTGGAAGGCCTCGTTGATTTCGATGGCCTTGGCGATGTTGACGTTGCCGTCCTTGTCTTCCGGGGTGTAGTTCAGCTCGGCCAGTGCGGAGTGGCCGGTACCGGCGTTGTTCCAGCCGTTGGAGCTTTCTTCGGCCACGCCATCCAGGCGTTCGACCATTTCCATCGACCAGCTTGGCTCCAGCTCGTGCAGCCACACGGCCAGGGTCGAGCTCATGATGCCGCCGCCGACCAGCAGCACATCTACTTTCTTGGTTTCTGCGGCGTGCGCTTGCATGACGCTTGCAGCGACAGCCAGACCCAGCAAGGTCTTGCCAGCTTTCTTGAACATTGATCGATTCCAGTCAGGAGAACAGAGGGCGGGCCTGTGGCTGGCCCAGGTAAAGCGTGTTCTGCAGCGCAGGCTTGTTGTTGATCATTGTTCAGCAGCCAGAGAACCAGAAAACGACTCGGCCTTTTGTCGAATTGACCGACAAGGCTGAATCGTTTTTCCGATTGTAACTTAAATGCCAGCACAAACAAATTGCCGGCCCGGGAGTCAAGGTGGCGGGTTGTCTCAGGCCTGTGCGCCCGTGTGGGAGCGGGCTTGCCCGCGAAAGGGGCGGCACAGGCCTGCGCAAATGCCATTCAAAAAACCGGTCACCCGATCGGAATTATTCGACTTACAGGCCCGCCCTACCGCTTTATCCTGCGCCCCAGACCCCGCCTCAATCCGACCTGAACAGGGCCGCCCATATGTCATTCAAACGCACCATCCACGCCGTCGACACCCACGCCGGCATCCCCATGCGCGTCATCACAGGCGGCGTACCGCACATACCCGGTGACAGCGTACACGCCAAGATGAAATGGCTCGAAACCAACGACGACCAGTTGCGCAAGCTGATGCTGCGTGAACCGCGCGGCTATCCGGCGCACTGCTGCAACATCATCGTCCCGCCAAGCCACCCCGAGGCCGACGCCGGCTACATCATCATGGAGCAGATCGAGTACCCGGTGATGTCCGGCAGCAATACCATCTCGGTGGCCACCGTGCTTTTGGAGATGGGCATGCTGCCGATGCAGGAGCCGCTCACCGAGCTGGTGCTGGAGGCCCCGGCCGGGCTGATCCGCATCAAGGCCCGATGCGAGGGCGGCAAGGTCAAGGCCGTCACCTTCCAGAACGTACCAGCGTTCGCCGCACACTTGGATGCCGAAATCGACGTACCGCACCTGGGCAAAGTGCGCGTGGACGTGGGCTGGGGCGGCATGTTCTATGTGATCGCCGACGTGCGCCAGTTCAAAGGCCTGCAACTGATCCCGCAGCACGGCGCCGAAATCGCCCGGGTATCGTCGATGATCCGCCAGGCGGCTATCGAGCAACTGCCGGTGGCACACCCCGACTACCCGGGCATCGGCATTACCATCTCGCAGCTATCCGGCCCCAGCGAAGACCCCAACGCCGACTGGAAGAACGCGGTGACCATGACCTGCGGCGAGTTCTCGTGGGACGACCCGGCCACCTGGACCGGGGCGCTGGACCGCTCCCCGTGCGGTACCGGCACCTCGGCGAAGATGGCCACCCTGCACGCCAAGGGCGAGCTGCCATTGCACCAGGACTTCCGCCATCAGGGCCTGCTCGGCAACATCTACACCGGCCGCCTGATCGATAAAACCAGCATCGGCGGCAACGAGGCCGTGGTACCAACCATCACCGGCAAAAGCTGGATCTACGGCCTGAACACCTTCGTGCTCGACCACGACGACCCGTTCCCCGAAGGCTTTACCATCGGTGATATCTGGGCCTGAGCCCAGGCAGCGTTCAATGCACTGGTATCCGCGAGCCGGGCCTTCTGGCAAGACCTGCATCTGAAGTGCCCACAAACAAAAACCCCCGGCCATGTAGATGACCGGGGGCCTTGGATCACGCCGCAAGCGTCGCGATCAGGGTACCGCCAAGATTACTGCTGCTGAGGCAGTTTATCGATCGGGCCGCAGCCACCGATGATCTTGGAGATGGAAACCGAAGGGTGGAACAGGTAGTCGTAGGTGCAGTTTTTTGGCTGGTTGTAAACCTGACCAGTGCAACCCGACAGCAGGGCAACACCCGAAACGACAGCAACGGCTACAGTAGCCTTGAACAGCTTTTTCATACTAAGTCCTTTAAATGAATCATCTTCGGCCATCGTCTGATGGCGCCGGGATGATACAGAACCCTGGCATTGGATCCAAGCCGCAAGGTGCACTGGCTAGTTGCACCTGTGCAACAATCGAGTGGCTCTGTATGAACTGTCCTAAGACATTACGGCTTTTTTACTCGACATTGCTGTGCGGCAGGCAATACTGCCGGCATTGTCCGCACGAGCTCAACTAATGCCGCTTCCAGCGTTGCGCTTCATAGCCTTCATTATTGGTGTATTCCTGATCACCTTGGCCGTCAGCATGGTAATCCCGATGCTGACACTGCTGCTGTACGACCGCAGCGATGATCTCGGCGCTTTCGTCTGGTCAAGCCTTATCGTGCTCTGCGCAGGCCTGGTCATGGTCGCCCGAGGCGCTCCCGGCGCACCGCAACTGCGCGCCAGGGATATGTACCTGCTCACAACGGCAAGCTGGGTCATCGTTTGCGCATTTGCGGCCTTGCCGATGGTGTTCATCCGGCACATCAGTTACACGGACGCGTTCTTCGAAACCATGTCAGGGATCACCACCACCGGCTCGACGGTACTGACCGGGCTGGACAATGCATCGCCCGGGTTGCTTATCTGGCGGTCTTTGCTGCACTGGCTGGGCGGCATCGGCTTTATCGGCATGGCTGTCGCGATCCTGCCCCTGCTGCGCGTAGGTGGCATGCGCCTGTTCCAGACCGAATCTTCGGATTGGTCAGACAAAGTGACACCCCGCTCGCATGTTGCGGCCAAGATGATCCTGATCATCTATGTGGGCCTGACAGTCTTGGGAACATGGGCGTTGTGGGCTGCCGGCATGACCCCGTTCGAAGCCATCAATCATTCGATGGCACTGATTTCAACCGGTGGTTTCTCTACCTCCGATGCCTCGCTGGGCCACTGGGGGCAGCCTGCGGTGCATTGGGTAGCCGTTGTCATCATGATCCTCGGCAGCCTCCCCTTCACCCTGTATGTGGCCACGCTGCGTGGCCATCGGCGCATCCTGTTCGATGACCATCAAGTCCGCGGTTTCATTGGCTTTCTCGTCTTCATCTGGCTCACGGTCGGAACCTGGCTCTGCTTGCACAGCGATCTGTCATGGTGGGATGCGTTCCGTATCGTGGCGGTCAACGTCACCTCCGTGGTGACCACCACGGGCATTGCCGTGGGCGACTACACGCTCTGGGGCAGCTTCGCCATCATGCTGTTCTTTTACCTGACGTTCGTCGGTGGCTGCTCGGGGTCTACCGCTGGAGGCCTGAAGATATTCCGTTTCCAGGTGGCCGCGGCCTTGCTTGTCAGCAGCCTGAAACAGTTGATCCATCCAAGGGCAACGATCTCGAAAAAATACAATGGGCACCCGATCGATGAAGAGATCGTGCGCTCACTGCTGACGTTTTCGTTCTTCTTCTCAGTCACCATCGCGGTCATCGCCCTTGGCCTCTCGCTGCTAGGGCTCGACTGGACAACGGCATTGAGCGGGGCCGCTACCGCCGTGTGCAACGTCGGCCCGGGGCTGGGAACGCTTATCGGTCCTGCAGGTAATTTCGCCTCGTTATCGGACGCTGCCAAATGGCTGCTGACTGTCGGCATGCTGCTTGGACGGCTCGAAATCCTGACCGTACTGGTACTCGTCTCTCCAGCTTTCTGGCGATTCTAGGCCAGAGGTTACCCGCCCATCTTCGCGCTCATTCACGGTCACGTCATAGCCTTGAGTAGCGGTTGTTCGGTAGACTACCGCACGGGTGCCAGCTGCACGGTGCAGTGGGGCAGGTTAAAGAACAGCGCAGGTCGGGCCGCCATGCGGGAGTACTTGCGCCTATGCAAAAAAAGGAATTGTCTCGCGCCCAGGAATTGGCCGAGCGTGCCTTCGCCAACCTTGAACGCTTTCTGCACATTGAAGCGGTCAGCGGCATCGTTCTACTGGTTGCAGCTATTGCTGCGCTGATCTGGGCCAATTCCCCGGCTGCCGAAAGCTACGACGCCCTTTGGCATACACCGTTGACGATCGGCGTGGGTTCGCTGATCTATTCACAGTCGCTGCATTTCTGGATCAATGATGGCTTGATGACCATCTTCTTCCTTGTCGTGGGCATGGAGATCCGTCGCGAGATCCACGAGGGCGCACTGTCCAGCCTTCGGCAGGCCATGCTGCCCATGGCAGCCGCCATTGGCGGTGTAGCCGTACCCGCGCTCTTCTACCTGGGTTTTGGTCACGCTGCGGCGGAACAACAAGGCTGGGCCGTACCGACGGCTACGGATATCGCCTTTGCGGTAGGTGTCCTGGCGCTGCTCGGCAAGTCGATCCCGTCCAACGTCCGCGTGTTTCTGCTGGCCCTGGCCATCATCGATGACATCATCGCAGTGCTGATCATCGCGTTCTTCTATTCGGGCGGCCTCGATTACAGCGGTTTCGGGGTTGCGCTGATCGGCCTGCTGATGGTGATCGGGCTGCAGAAGATCGGAGTGGGTTCGGCCTACGCGTATATCATTCCCGGCTTTGTCACCTGGCTGGGCATCTTGTTGACCGGAGCCCACCCCACCCTCGCAGGCGTTGTGCTGGGCCTGATGACGCCAGTGGCCGCAATGCCGATGCGCGAGCGACCACTGGATGCAATCAGCCGATTCACCGGAGAGCTGCTGGGGCGCGCCAGGGCGCCCGAGCGCGATGCCAGCGACCTCATGGACCCGTTGAAGCGCCTGCGCCTGGCCCAGCGCGAACTGGTGCCACCAGTGGTGCGCATGCAAGGCACCCTGCACCCTTGGGTAGCCTTCGGCATCATGCCGGTGTTTGCCTTGGCCAATGCCGGGGTAAATCTTTCGGGTGTCGATTTGTCAGCCGAGGCCCCGCAGTGGGTGATGATCGCCGTCGCTGTCGCTCTGGTAGTTGGCAAACCCTTGGGCATCGTCAGCGTCAGTTGGCTGATGGTCCGCTTGGGCTGGTGCGCGCTTCCCGCCGAGGTGAGCTGGCGCAGCATCACCTTGGTCGGGCTGCTGGCCGGCATCGGTTTCACCATGTCGATCTTCATTGCCAATCTCGCCTTCGTCGATCCTGGCGCGCTGGGGGCGGCGAAACTTGGCGTGCTTTCGGCATCGGTGATTGCAGCATTGCTTGGCCTGGCCTGGGGTGCATACAGCATCCGTAAAGCATCTGCCATGACCAAAGCAAGTTCGATGACCTAGAAAACCTGACTGGCGACCCACTTCTATCACGCAAGTGGGGTTCGATACTTGCCGGGGGCGCAGTGGGCATTGCGGCGGCCTTAAACGCGCCTCTGGCCGGTATGGTGTTTGCCATTGAGTAACCGAGCCGCACGTTGGAGCAACGCCGGTGCTCTTAGCCGAAAGCTATGCCCGACACGGCCTCGCATGTTCAATTTCTGCCCTGAATTTGCCCTAACCCAATGGCCAGAAACGACGAAGCCCCCGAAAACTTTAACGTTTTCGGGGGCTTCGGCTACTTCGCGTATGGCGGAGAGATAGGGATTTGAACCCTAGGTACTGTTGCCAATACAACGGATTTCGAATCCGTCCCGTTCGACCACTCCGGCATCTCTCCAATGCCGCGCATCATACCAGCGTTCTTTTAAAACGCAAACCTTTTTTTAAAAAAAATCGCGTGGTATCAGGCGCTTGCGTGAACGCACCGCTTACAGCGGCACGCCCAGGCGCTTGGCAACTTCTTCGTAGGCTTCGATAACGTCGCCCAGACCCTGACGGAAGCGGTCCTTGTCCATCTTCTTGCGGGTCTCTTTGTCCCACAGGCGGCAGCCGTCCGGGCTGAACTCGTCGCCCAGCACGATCTGGCCATGGAATACGCCGAATTCCAGCTTGAAGTCGACCAGCAGCAGGCCGGCATCATCGAACAGCTTGCTCAGCACTTCGTTGACTTTCAGCGACAGCTTTTTCATTTCGGCCAGCTGCTCGGCAGTGCCCCAGCCGAACGCGACAACGTGGGATTCGTTGATGAAGGGGTCGCCCTTCTCGTCGTTCTTCAGGAACAGCTCGAAGGTGGACGGCTCCAGCTTGATGCCCTCCTCCACGCCCAGGCGCTTGACCAGGCTGCCGGCGGCGTAGTTGCGCACCACGCACTCGACCGGGATCATGTCCAGCTTCTTCACCAGGCACTCGTTGTCGCCCAGCAGTTTGTCGAACTGGGTCGGCACACCGGCTTCTTCCAGTTTCTGCATGATGAAGGCGTTGAACTTGTTGTTCACCATGCCTTTGCGGTCGAGCTGTTCGATGCGCTTGCCGTCGAACGCCGAAGTGTCGTTACGGAACAGCAGGATCAAGCGGTCGGCGTCGTCGGTCTTGTAAACCGATTTGGCCTTGCCGCGGTAGAGTTCGTCGCGTTTTTCCATGATTGGGCTCCGCTTGCTTGAGGTGTTGGGCTAGGCGATTTCGCGCCAGTCGAGCCCGTGTTCCTGATTCGCCACCTGGAGCCAGTCCGGGTCGCACCCAAGGGTGTCGACGAAGCACTGGCGAGCCAAGTGTGGCAGGTTGTTCTTGCTGCTGAGGTGGGCCAGCACCAGGTGTTGCAGGTTGCTCCAGCCCAACTCGTGCACCAGGCGCGCGGCCTGGTGATTGTTCAAATGTCCTTGCATGCCACCCACCCGCTGTTTCAGGAAGGCCGGGTAGTGACCGCGTGCCAGCAGGTCGCGGCAGTGGTTGGCCTCGATCAGCAGCGCATCGAGGCGCTGGTAACGCTCCAGCAGCAGCGCGTCGTATGAGCCCAGGTCGGTCAGCATGCCGAAGCGCCGCTGGCCGTCACTGACCACATACTGCAGCGGCTCGTAGGCGTCGTGCTCGACCCGCGCCGCGGTCACTTCCAGGCTGCCTATACGCAGGCTTTGGCCACAAGCGAGAAAACCGGCCACCTCCACCGGCTTGCGCATGCCGCGCAAGGTCCCCTGGCTGAGGTAGACCGGTACATTGTAGCGCCGTGACAGCAAGCCGACCCCATGCACGTGGTCGGCATGTTCGTGGGTGACCAGTACCGCACTGAGCTGGGCCGCCGACACGCCGAGCAGCGCCAGGCGCCGCTCGGTCTCACGCAGGGAGAACCCGCAATCGACCAGGATGAACGTGTCACCACTGGCGATCAGCGTGCCGTTTCCCTGGCTGCCGCTTCCGAGTACCGCGAAGCGCACTTAGCCCAGGTGGTCCTGAATGGCGCTCAGCACGCGGCGGGCGACATCGGCCGGGGCCACGGTGTTGATGTTCTTCTCGACCGTGACCTGCACGCTCTCACCCACCTTGCTCAGGCGAACCTGGTAGCGCTCGGCACGGGCTTCACGCTCTTCCTTGGTCGGTTCGCTGCCGAACATGCGGCCGAAGAAGCCAGGCTGGTTCTGCTTGTCTTCAGGCTTTTCAGACAGGTTGATGTAGTACAGGCCAAGGCTGCGGTTGATGTCCTCGACACGCCACTCGCCACCCTGCTCCAGGGCACGACCCACGCTGGACCAGGCGCGGTCCAGGTCGGCGCCCAGGTACAGCACCGGGTTGCCGCTGCCGTCTTCGCTCAGGCTGACGCGGCTTGGCGCGTCGAAATCGCGCGCGGCCAGCAGCGATACCGAACCGCCCTTCTCGGCGCTGCGGTTCATGCTGGCAAGCATTTCGTCGACCAGCAGGGCATCGGCACCGGTGTTGCTGGAGGTGGACGGGAAATCGTGCTCGGCAGTGCTGCCAGCCGGGCGCTCGACGCTGACCACATACACCTCGGAGGTGTTGCGCTGCACGCCAGGCTCCATGCGCACACGCACGCGCACTTCACTGTCAGCACTGCTGGCAGTGCTGGCCAGGCGCTGGCCGAGCGATGCCGACAGTTCGTCGAAACGCTGCCAGGCGGTGTTGAATTCGCCGGTCTGCGGACGCTCTTCGGCGATGCGGAAGCCGTTGTCCTCGAAGAACTGGCGAGCCACCGGCCATACCTCGGCCGGCGAATGCTGGGCCAGCACCCAACGGCTGCTGCCGCTGCGCTGCAGGCTGTAGTCGGTAACCTGGGCGGCGCCACCGGTCATCGGTTGCGGGCGAGGCACCTCGAATTCGCCGGTGGCGCTGTCGTCGGCGACGTTGCGCGGGATCGGCAGCAGCGGGTCAAGGCGCTTGACGTTGCTGGCGTCCGGCGGCAGCTGCATCGGCGCAGTCGGGCGCGCCTGCAGGTAATCGCTGCCGCGGTCGCGGAAATAGCCATCCTCGCCCCACAGCCAGCCACACCCACTGGTGCTGGAAATGATCAGGGCAAGGGCGGAAAGACCAGCCAGTCGCTTCATGCGGTGTACTTCCTCTTAAACCAGTACGCCGGACTGGCGCAAGGCAGTACGGACTTTTTCGTGGCAACCTTCGCTCAACCAGGTCAGCGGCAGGCGAATGCCTTTGTGCATCAGGCCCATTTCGACGAGCGCCCATTTCACCGGGATCGGGTTGGCTTCGCAGAACAGGTCCTTGTGCAGCGGCATGAGTTTTTCGTTGATTGCGCGGGCCTTCTCGGCATTGCCCGCAAGGGCGGCCTCGCACAGGTCGGCCATTTCGCGCGGGGCGACGTTGGCGGTGACGGAGATGTTGCCTTTGCCGCCCATCAGGATCAGCTCGACGGCGGTCGGGTCATCGCCGGACAGGACGATGAAGTCTTTGTCGACGCCATCAAGGATGGCCTTGGCGCGTACCAGGTCGCCGGTGGCTTCCTTGATGCCGATGATGTTCTTGACCTTCGACAGGCGGATCACGGTATCGGCCTGCATGTCGCAGGAGGTGCGGCCGGGTACGTTGTAGAGAATCTGCGGGATGTCGACGGCTTCGGCGATGTGCTTGAAGTGCTGGTACAGGCCTTCTTGCGTCGGCTTGTTGTAGTACGGTACCACCAGCAGGCAGGCGTCGGCACCGGCATTCTTGGCGTTCTGGGTCAGGTGCACGGCTTCGGCAGTGGAGTTGGCACCGGTGCCGGCGATGACCGGGATGCGGCGGCTGCTGCGCTTGACGCGCTCAACCACGTGCTTGATGACCAGGATGTGTTCTTCGACATCCAGCGTGGCGGACTCACCGGTGGTGCCGACAGCGACGATCGCATGGGTGCCGTTTTCCAGGTGGAAGTCTACAAGTTTGTCGAGGCTGTCCCAGTCAAGACGCCCTTGTGCATCCATGGGAGTGACCAATGCCACCATACTGCCCGCAATCATGTAACTGCTCCTGCCGGAAAAAGAGAGCGGTAATGGTACTGGGGGCATCGGCCTTGCACAAGCGAAGCAGGCGGGCGGAGCATTCCCCTCGGCGCCTTATTTCGCTACCCTTGATGCTTTGATCGGTGCAGCGCGGCCCGCCGGGCCGTCGACCTTGCTCCCCGCCAGCGTCCACGACCTCGCATGCGAGCCCCGGGCCCTGCCGACAGGAGGCTTTCGCCCGTCCTGTGCCGACCGCTCATCGCTTTAGGAATGCTGCATGTCCACCCCCACCGTCCGCGAACAATTCCTTGTCATCAGTGCCCTGGGCCCGAACCCCATGGAACTGGCCAACGTCCTCAGCCGCGCTGCGTTCGAGAACCGCTGCGCGGTGGTCACCTCTCGCCTGAGCCGCCACGGCGAGACCAGCGCCCTGGTACTGCAGGTTGGTGGCAGCTGGGACGCCCTGGCACGCCTCGAAGCCATGCTGCCGGGCCTGGGCAAGAAGCACGGCCTGACCCTGGACGTGGTGCGCAGCGCCGACCAGGAAGTGCGCCCGCAGGCCCTGCCCTACGTGGCCTACGTCAGCGCCGCCTACCGGCCGGACATCATCAACGAGCTGTGCCAGTTCTTCCTCGACCACCGCGTCGAGCTGGAAGCCATGACCTGCGATACCTACCTGGCACCGCAGACCGGCAGCAGCATGCTCAACGCCCAGTTCACCGTGATTCTGCCGGCCGGCACCCAGATCAGCTGGCTGCGTGACCAGTTCCTGGACTTTGCCGATGCCCTGAACCTCGATGCGCTGATCGAGCCATGGCGTCCACAGAACCCAATGTAAGGAAACCGACCATGGCTGTAGCACTCGACCAACCCGTTGCCGACTTCCAGGCCCAGGCCACCAGCGGGCAAACCGTCAGCCTGGCCGAGCTCAAGGGCCGGCAGGTGGTGGTGTACTTCTACCCGAAGGACAGCACCCCGGGCTGCACCACCGAGGGCCAGGGTTTCCGTGACCAGCACGATGCCTTTGCCGCAGCCAACACCGTGGTGTTCGGCGTGTCGCGCGATGGCATCAAGTCGCACGAGAACTTCAAGGCCAAGCAAGGCTTCCCGTTCGAGCTGATCAGCGACAAGGACGAAGCCCTGTGCCAGCTGTTCGACGTAATCAAGCTGAAGAAGCTGTATGGCAAGGAATACATGGGCGTTGACCGCAGCACCTTCCTGATCGACAAGGACGGTGTGCTGCGCCACGAATGGCGCGGAGTGAAGGTGCCCGGGCATGTGGATGCAGTACTGGCTGCTGCCCAGGCCCTGAACAAGGCTTGAGATCGTTGGGGGCGCTTTGCGCCCCTTTCGCGACACAAGGCCGCTCCTACAGGAAATCGCGTATCCCTGTAGGAGCGGCCTTGTGTCGCGATGGGCTGCAAAGCAGCCCCAAAATTACAGCATCGGTGACACACTAGGCTCCTGCCGCGGCCAGGCATCCAGCACGGCCTTGATCAAGGTCGCCAGCGGGATGGCAAAGAAGATCCCCCAGAACCCCCACAACCCGCCAAACAGCAACACCGCGCAAATGATCGCCACCGGGTGCAGGCTCACCGCCT
The DNA here is from genome assembly GCF_001586765.1 of Pseudomonas sp. ABFPK. Taxonomy (NCBI): domain Bacteria; kingdom Pseudomonadati; phylum Pseudomonadota; class Gammaproteobacteria; order Pseudomonadales; family Pseudomonadaceae; genus Pseudomonas; species Pseudomonas sp. ABFPK. The sequence goes on from NZ_LQXW01000089.1 coordinate 135,401, forward strand.
CGGAGAACAGCAGCGGCACCAGCACGTTGCCGTCCAGCGCCTGGATGATCGCGTACACCGTCATCAGGTAGATGAACTGGTCACCCCAGCCCCACTGGAACAGTGCGATCAACGTCACCGGCACGGTCACCACAACCGCGCCCACGTAAGGCACCACAACCGACAGCCCCACCAGCAGCGCCAGCAACGCGGCGTAGTTGAGCCCCAGGCTGATGAAGGCGATGTAGGTGGCAATGCCGCAGATCAGGATCTCGATGCCCTTGCCGCGGATGTAGTTGGCGATCTGCCGGTTCATCTCGCTGCCCACCCGGTTCAGCAGGCTGCGCTGACGTGGCAGGTAGCCGCTGACCCAACGGCCGATCAGTTCGCGGTCCTTGAGAAAGAAAAACACCAGGATCGGCACCAGCACCAGATAGATCATGGCGTTGACCAGCAGCGGCAGGCTCGATAACGAGAAGGTCAGTGCCCACTGGCCGAATTTGCCGATTTCTCCCCGCACCGACTCGATGGCATGCAGCACCTGCTCGTCCGACACCAGGTGCGGATAGCGCTCGGGCAACAGCAACAGCAGCGACTGCCACTTGCCGAGCATGCCCGGCAGCTCGTTGAACAGGGTGATCAACTGGTGCCAAAGCAGTGGCACCAGCACCAGCATGAACACCGCCAGCGCGCCCATGAACAGGGCGAACACCAGCATCACCGCCAACCGGGTGGGTACCCGCAAGCGCTCCAGGGCATTGACCAGCCCCTGCATCAGAAACGCCAGCACCATGCCCGCCAGCACCGGCGCAAGCATGCCACCCAGGGTGAGTACCGCAGTAAAAGCCAGGAACAACAGGACCGCCAGCACCACCGCTTCCTCATCGGAGAAGTAGCGCTGCATCCAGTCGCGAAGCACTTTGAACATTGACGATCCTTGGAAAGACTCAGGCCTTGCGTAGCCAGTAAGTGTAGGTACCGGCCTCGGCCGTTTCCCGCAGCAGGGTATGACCGGCCAACTGGGCGAAAGTGCGGAAGTCGCGCTGGGAGCCGGCGTCGGTGGCGATTACCTTGAGCACCGCGCCGCTGGCCAGGCGGTTGAGCTCCATCTTGGCCTTCAGCAGCGGCAAAGGGCAATTCAGCCCGCTGGCGTCCAGTTCGGCGTCACAGGTCAGGGTTTCACTCATTGCGGAACTCTCCAAAGGCATTACCAGGCTGTATCTGGATTTGGCCGGCTAGGATAGCGCCACTGGTCGCCAACGTGTGAGCCCGCTACAGTAGGTATCTTTGACCGACGCGAGCTTCATGCATGAATCTACTGCGCCCTACCCTGCTGACGCTGGCCTGCCTGTTGGCCCTTCCCGGCCATGCTGACGACCTGCCATCACTGGGTGATGCCAGTTCCGCGATCGTCTCGCCGCAACAGGAGCACCAGCTCGGCCGTGCCTGGCTGAGCCTGCTGCGCGGCCAGGTCAACCAGCTCAACGACCCGCAGCTGAAGGACTACGTCGAGACCAGCGTGTACCGCCTGGCCGAAACCAGCCAGTTGCAGGACCGCCGCCTGGAATTCATCCTCATCGATAGCCGTGAGCTCAACGCCTTTGCCGCCCCCGGCGGCATCGTCGGGGTCAACGGCGGGCTCTTCCTCAACGCCCAGACCGAAGGCGAGTACGCCTCGGTACTGGCCCACGAACTGGCGCACTTGTCGCAGCGCCACTTCGCCCGCGGCGTCGAGGCCCAGCAGCGCATGCAACTGCCGATGATGGCGGCGCTGCTGGCCGGTATCGTGCTGGCGGCCGGTGGCGGCGGTGATGCCGGTATCGGTGTGATCGCCGGCACCCAGGCGGCGGCGATCCAGGAACAGCGGCGCTTCTCGCGGCAGAACGAACAGGAAGCCGACCGCATCGGCATCCAGAACCTGGAAAAGGCCGGCTACGACCCGCGCAACATGCCGACCATGTTCGAGCGCCTGGCCCGGCAGTACCGCTACGACGCCAAGCCGCCGGAATTCCTGCTGACCCACCCGGTAACCGAGTCGCGTATCGCCGACACCCGCAACCGTGCCGAGCAGGCACCTAAGGGCGGCATCGAGGACAGCATGCGCTACCAGCTGATCCGTGCCCGGGTGGCGCTTACCTACGAAGGCACCCCGGGGCTGGCGGCCAAACGCTTCCGCGCCCAACTGGACGAAGACCCCAAGCTGGACGCCGCGCGTTACGGCCTAGCCCTGGCGCAGATCAAAGGTGGCCAGCTGAACGAGGCGCGCGAGCTGCTCAAGCCGCTGCTGGCCAAGGCCCCCAACGACATTACCTACAACCTGGCGCAGATCGACCTGGACATCACCAACAACCGCCTGGCGGATGCGCAGCAGCGTGCTGAACGCATGCAGGGGCTGTACCCGGGCAACTACCCGCTGAAGCAGGTGCGTGCCGATCTGCTGGTGAAGCTGAACAAGCCCGCCGAGGCGGAAAAGGTGCTGAACGAACTGGTGAAGAGCCGGCCGGATGACCCGGACGTGTGGTACGACATGGCCGAAGTGCGGGGCCTTTCGGGCAATACCATTGGCTTGCACCGGGCGCGGGCCGAGTACTTCACCCTGGTGGGCGATTTCGACCAGGCCATCCAGCAGCTGGATTACGCCAAGCGCCGGTCGGGCGGGAACTTCCCGCTGGCAGCACAGATTGACCAGCGCCAGCGCGAGATCATGGAGCAGAAGCGCATGGTTCAGGAAATGATGGGGCGCTGAATATTGAGGGAGCGCTTCGCGCTCCATTCGCAGCACAAGGCTGCTCCTACAAGGGAATGTGATCTCTTGTAGGAGCAGCCTTGTGCTGCGAATGGGCCGCAGAGCGGCCCCAGTAATCTCAGGCGTTACCGGACAACTTCAGGCGCGCTGCCTGGGTAAAGTCCAGCATCCGGTTCAACGGCTTGATCGCCTTCGGCACCAGCGCCGGGTCGACAAAGATCTCGTTCGTGCCATTACGCAGGCAATCCAGCACACGCTCCAGGGTGTTCATCGCCATCCACGGGCAGTGCGCGCAGCTGCGGCACGCCGCGCCGTTACCGGCGGTGGGGGCTTCGACGAACTCCTTGTCCGGGCACAGCTGCTGCATCTTGTAGAAGATGCCGCGGTCGGTGGCAACGATGAAGGTCTTGTTCGGCAGGGTCTGGGCAGCCTTGATCAGCTGGCTGGTGGAGCCCACCGCATCGGCCAGCTCGATCACCGCTTCAGGCGACTCGGGGTGCACCAGAATCGCCGCATCCGGGTACAGCGCCTTCATGTCGGCCAACTGGCGTGACTTGAACTCTTCGTGAACGATGCAGGCACCGTCCCACAGCAGCATGTCGGCACCGGTTTGCTTCTGGATGTAGCGCCCCAGGTGCTGGTCCGGGCCCCAGATGATGGTTTCGCCGTTGTCCATCAGGCTTTCGACGATTTCCAGCGCGCAGCTCGAGGTCACCACCCAGTCGGCACGGGCCTTCACGGCTGCAGAAGTGTTGGCGTAGACCACCACGGTGCGCTCGGGGTGCTGGTCGCAGAAGGCTGAGAACTCTTCTACCGGGCAGCCCAGGTCGAGCGAGCAGGTGGCCTCCAGGGTAGGCATCAGCACGCGTTTTTCAGGAGTGAGGATTTTCGCCGTCTCGCCCATGAAGCGCACGCCGGCAACGATCACGGTTTCGGCCGGGTGGTTCTTGCCGAAGCGGGCCATTTCCAGCGAGTCGGACACGCAGCCGCCGGTTTCTTCGGCCAGCGCCTGGATGACCGGGTCGCAGTAATAGTGGGCGACCAGCACGGCGTTCTGGGCCTTGAGCTCGGCAGCGATGGCCGCACGGTATTCGGCCTCCTGCTCGGCTGTCAGCGGGTTTGGCTGCTTGGCGTCGAGGTGGGCCTGAACCAACAGGCGTTCGGAAATCTGGGTCATGATCGCTGGACCTGCAGGCGCGTGCGCGCGTCAAATCGAGTGTATCACCCGGCCCTGACAGATCGGCTAAGGGTGCCGGACGGCACAAAGGCCGCCACGGCCCTCTGCGGGCGCGGATTATTATCGGAGGCCGAAGGCTACAGACAATCCAGCGAATTCTAAAGTGGTTTTTGTGTTGCCTGCACTGGCCCTTTCGCGGGTGAACCCGCTCCCACAGCGTCTGCCAAACTCCTGTGGGAGCGGGTTTACCCGCGAAGAGGCCGGTACAGGCTTTCGATCAGCCCTGCGGCGACAGGGCCGCCAGGTGCGAGGCCATGAGCATCGCGAACTCTTCCACGGTCATCTTCTTGCCGTTGAAGTCGACCATGCCGTCGGCATAGTGCAGGCTGCTCACCACATCATTGCCCTGCACCGTGGCCATGCCGCTCTGCAGCGCCATCATGCCGACCATTTCCCCGGCCTGGCTCGATTGCATGGCAATGGCCTGGGCGTCGGTCTGGCCATCCAGCAGTGCCTGCAAGGTTGCCAGGTCACCGATCATCGGCTTGGACAACGACAGCTTGCTCTTCACCTCGGTGATCAGTTGCTTGCTCAACTGGTCAGGCGGCAGGTCGAAGCTGGCCGGGGCGGCGAAGCCCATCGACAGGTCGAAGCGGCTTTCACCATTGGCAGTCCTGAACGACAGGTTTTCCACCGCCACCCGGGGCTTGGCAGCCAGCAGTTTCTGCAGCTCGCCCTGGAACCTGGCCTTCTCCTCATCGTCCATCTGGATTTCCGGCACCGGCTGGCCAGCGGCAGCTGCGGCCTCGAATTCCGGCAGGTGCGCCTGGTACCACGTCGACAACGCCTGTAGCGCCGGCGCGTTGACCGACGTGATGCTCACCGCCATCTGCGCCTTGCCCACCGCACGGCCATCCCAGGTGATATCCCCGACCTTGTACTCCACCCGGCCACCCACGGTATCCGGGCCCTCAAGGGTTTGCAGGGCGTTCTGCTCCAGCCCCTTGACCACCAGCACCTGCTGTTTCGGCCCCAGGGTGACCTTGGTTTCGGCCAGCGCCAGGTCGACGTTGCCCACGTAGATGGCCTCGTGCGCGGTGGCCGCCAGCTGGCCGCCGACCTTCAGCCCATTGAGCTCGAAGGTGGCAGGCGGCTGGTCATCGCGTACCAGTTTCATCACGAACCGATCGGCCTGGCCGTGGAAGCTCGAGGCCTTGCCTTCCTGGTCACCACTGACTTGCAGTTGCATGCCCGAGAAGTCGAGGCTGTTGCCATCCGCTTCGTCGAGCTTGACCGGGGCCAGGTGCACCTGGCTGACCACATTGCCGTCGTAGCCCAGGCTGGTCTGTGCGCTGACCGGGGCCTGCTCGCCCGCTGCGGCGAACCATGCCGCGGTGGCGTCGTCCTTCTGCAGCGTGCTGTTGCTGACTGCCAGCACCGGCATCAGCTTCAGTGCCTTTACCCGCGACCAGGGGAACGGGCCGTGCTCGATCTGGTCGGTCACGCCAACGTCGAAACTCACCACTTCGCCTTCGCCCAGGTTGATATCGCGGGCCTTGAGCCGGTACTGGGCGGTACTGCTGAAGAAATGCTGCTCCAGCGATACCCGTTCGATGCTCATGCTGCCACCGGTACTCACCAGGGCCTTCTTGAGTTCCGCGTTGCTGCGGACCAGGGCGTTGTCCAGCTCCGCAGGCAGCTGCTTGCCGGTGTACCAGGCGCCAGCGGTGGTTGCGACGGCGATGGCGATAGCCAGGCCGGAAAGGATGCCAACTGATTTCTTCATGAATAGAACCGATTGCTGTCCATATGGGCTTCGTAGGCGGCCAAGGGCCACACAGGACGCCAAGAGTACCACTGCCGCCCAGCCCTGGCGCTGGCCAGGCTCGATAAATCCGGTTTTTGGGAAACGCCTGACAGACCTGCCAAGGGAGACCGGCATTCGTTAATTTTTGCGAACATCAAAATTGATCATAACCGCAAAAAAACGCGCAAAAACCGAACAAAACCCCACTTTAATCGATAAATATTTCAATCCAGCAACATCTTGTCATGTTTAACTTGACACCAAGCTACCCATCGTTTTTTATTTTCACCACTTTGCGCGCTCCCCCGCGCCCCCCCGCTGCTCCAACAATAAAGGTGAACAACATGGAGCCCACCCGCTCGCCCTTGCCGCATGCGCAGTACACCGTGCCCGCCGTTTACGCCCAGCCGCAGGAGCCATGCCAGCATGCAGCCTGACCACAGCGCTTCCGGCAACGGCCAACTCCGTAAAACCCTGCGTCTCTGGCACGTGATCATCATCGGTCTGGCCTACCTGACCCCGATGACCGTGTTCGACACCTTCGGCATCGTTTCCGGGATTACTGCCGGCCACGTACCCAGCGCCTACATCCTGGCACTGGCCGGTATCCTGTTCACCGCCGTGAGCTACGGCACCCTGGTAAGGCGCTTCCCGCAGTCGGGCTCGGCCTACACCTACACACAGCGCGCGATCAACCCGCACGTCGGCTTCCTGGTCGGCTGGTCGTCGTTGCTGGACTACCTGCTGCTGCCAATGGTCAACGCCTTGCTGGCCAAGCTGTACCTTTCGGCCATGTTCCCGGAAGTACCGGAGTGGATGTGGGTGGCTGGCTTCGTCACCCTGATCAGCCTGATCAACATGCGCAGCGTGAACCTGGTGGCGCACTTCAACCTGCTGTTCGTGGCCGTGCAGGTGGCGATCATCGCCGTGTTCATCTACCTGTGCGTGCGCGGCCTGGACCAGGGTGAAGGGCTAGGTACCGCCTGGAGCCTGCTGCCGTTCGCCGACAATCAGACCCAGCTCAGCGCCCTGGCCGCCGGTGCGACCATCCTGTGCTTCTCGTTCCTCGGCTTCGACGCGGTGACCTGCCTGTCCGAAGAAACCCGCGACCCGGGCAAGACCATCCCTCGCGCGATCTTCCTCACCGCCCTGATTGGCGGCCTGGTGTTCATCACCGTGTCGTACTTCATCCAGGCCTACTTCCCGACCATGTCCCGTTTCCACGACCAGGAAGCGGCACTGCCGGAAATCGCCCTGTACGTCGGCGGCAAGCTGTTCCAGTCGATCTTCATCGCCTGCACCGTGATCAACACCATCGCCTCGGGCCTGGCCTCGCAGACCAGCGTGTCGCGCCTGCTGTACGTGATGGGCCGCGACAACGTGATCCCGGCCAGCCTGTTCGCCCGCCTGCACTCACGCTACAAGACGCCAGTGCTGAATATTGCGGTGGTGGGGCTGATTTCGCTGTCGGCGATCTTCTTCGACCTGGTCACCGCCACCTCGATCATCAACTTCGGTGCACTGGTCGCGTTCAGCTTCGTCAACCTGTCGGTAATCAACCACTGCTACCTGCGTGAAGGCAGGCGCCAGGGCCTGGCCAACCAGCTGACATACCTGGTGGCACCCACCATCGGCTTCTGCATCATCGTCTCGCTGTGGCTGGACCTGAACGCACATTCGCTGCTGTTCGGTGGCGTCTGGGCACTGCTCGGCCTGCTGTACCTGGCCTGGCTGACCAAAGCCTTCAGGGACTCCCCACCCAACTACATCGCTGAATGACCCATGCTGCCGACAACGCCCGCGCCTGATCGCGGGCGTTGCATTTGCTCGAAAAGGAAAGCCCTCATGCCGCTGCGTCGCCTCTCCATCCAGTGGAAGATCACCCTGCTCACCGGCCTCTGCCTGCTGGCCATCGTCGCCCTGCTGGTAACCACATCGCTGGCCCAGGCGCGGCGCAGCGCGGCATTGGTCAACCAGGCCAATACCGAAATGCTCGACAGCAGCGCACGCCTGCGCCTGCAGGCCCATGCCGAAACCCAGGCCCTGCGCATCCAGCGCTATTTCATGGACGCCTACCAGTACGGCAATGGCTTTGCCCGCCTGGTGCAGGTGCTCAAGGCCCGTGGCGGCAACGACCTGCGCGCCGAACTGACGCGCCAGGCCCGCGCCAGCCTGGCGGGCAACCCGGATGTGATCGGCCTGTACCTGGTGTTCCAGCCCAACGCACTGGACCCGGACAGCCAGTACCTCGGCCAGGATGCAATGGGCAGCAATGAGAGCGGGCGCTTCTCGCTGTACTGGTCACAACCCAGCCCCGGCACCCTGGAGCTTGAAGCCATGCCGGAATCGATGCTCGGAGACGCCAGCATCGGCAGCAACGGGGTAGCGAAGAACCGCTGGCTGACCTGCCCGCAGGACACCGCCAGAACCTGCATGCTCGAGCCATATCTCGACGAGGTGAATGGCCGCCAGGTACTGATGACCAGCATCGCCCTGCCGCTGCTGGAGCACGGCAAGGTGGTCGGCGTGGTCGGTCTGGACATCGGCCTGGCCAACCTGCAGCAGTTGAGCGTGGACGGCCGCCGGGAGCTGTTCGACGGCCAGGGCCAGGTCAGTATCGCCAGCGCGGCCGGTTTGCTGGCCGGCAACAGCCGCGACGACAGCAAGCTCGGCGAGCCGATGGACAAGGCGGTAGCCGACGGCCTGCTGCGTGTTGCCCACCCGTTCACGCCAATCCCTGATGCAGCCCCTTGGCAGGTATTGCTGGAACTGCCGGAAAGTGTGCTGCAGGCGCCTGCCGTCGCCCTCAATCAGCGCCTGGATGCGCACAACCACAGCGCCAACCTAACCAGCCTGCTGGTTGGCCTGGGCGCTGCGGTAGTCGGTTTGCTGCTGGTGTGGCTGACTGCACGCGGGGTGACCCGGCCAATCCTGGCCGTGGCCGCGCGCCTGGAAGACATCGCCAGCGGCGAAGGCGACCTTACCCGCCGCCTGGAGTATGCCCGCCAGGACGAACTGGGCCAGCTTACCGGCTGGTTCAACCGCTTTCTCGACAAGCTGCAGCCAGTCATAGCCCAGGTCAAAGGCTCACTGCAGGAAGCCCGCGGAACCGCTGACCAGTCGGCAGCCATCGCCAGCCAGACCAGCAGCGGCATGCAGCAACAGCACCGCGAAATCGAACAGGTGGCCACCGCCGCCAATGAAATGAGCGCCACCGCCCTGGATGTCGCCCATAACGCCTCGCAGGCGGCCCAGGCCGCACGCGCTGCCGACCAAGCCAGCCGCGAGGGCCTGCAGCTGATCGACAGCACCCGGCAGGGCATCGACCGCCTGGCCGCTGGCATGAACACCGCCATGGACGAGGCGCGCGCGCTGGAAGGCCGCAGCGGGCAGATCGGATCGGTGCTGGAAGTGATCCGCACAATTGCCGAGCAAACCAACCTGCTGGCGCTCAACGCCGCCATCGAAGCCGCCCGTGCAGGCGAAGCCGGGCGTGGTTTTGCCGTGGTGGCAGATGAAGTGCGTGGTCTGGCCCAGCGTACCCAGTTGTCGGTGGAGGAAATTCGCCAGGTCATCGAAGGCTTGCAGCAAGGCACCCAGGATGTGGTGGGCGCGATGCAGCAAGGCCAGCGCCAGGCCCAGGACAGCGCCGCGCGGATGGAACAGGCGCTGCCGTCGCTACAACGTATTGGCGAGGCAGTGGCAGTGATCAGCGACATGAACCTGCAGATTGCCTCGGCGGCTGAAGAGCAGAGCGCCGTAGCCGAAGAGGTGAACCGCAATGTGGCCGGCATTCGCGATGTGACCGAATCGCTGGCAGGCCAGGCTGATGAGTCGGCGCGGATCAGCCAGGCCCTGAACCGGCTGGCCAACCAGCAGCAGGCGCTGATGGAGCAGTTCCGCGTCTAACCTGTCAGGGCCAGTGCGCCTTCTTCGCGGGCATGCCCGCTCCCACAGGAATTGCCCAGCCCTTCGGGGTGGCGCCATACCCTGTGGGAGCGGGCGAGCCCGCGAAGAGGCCCCAACAGGCAATACAGCATTATTGATTTTATCGAGCACAACCTATGCAAAACCCGACTCGCCCCACCTTCTTCGACATCAGCAGCGAACAGGGCCTGTTACGCACCTCGATCGCCGTCACCCTGTTCATCGCCGTCATCGGCATCGCCTTCGGCCTGGCCTCCGGCTCGTTCTCCATCGTGTTCGACGGCGTCTATTCGCTGGTCGATGCCAGCATGAGCGGGCTGTCGCTGGTGGTGGTCAGGCTGATTACCGCGCACACCACCAGCGTGCAGATGTCACGCAAGTTGCGTGAGCGCTTCACCATGGGCTTCTGGCACCTGGAGCCGATGGTGCTGGCGCTCAACGGCATCCTGCTCAGCGGCGTGGCCATCTATGCGCTGATCAACGCCGTCAGCAGCCTGCTGCAAGGCGGGCGCCACCTGGAGTTCGGCATCGCCATGGTCTACGCGGTGCTGACCGTGATCGCCTGCGTGACCATCGCTGCTGTCGAGGCCCGCGCCAACCGCAAGCTGGGCTCGGACTTCGTGCGCATGGACGTCAAGGGCTGGGTGATGTCGGCCAGCATCACCGCCGCGCTGCTGATCGCCTTCTGCTTTGGCTATGCGGTGCAAGGCACATCGCTGGAGTGGGTGTCGCCGTATATCGACCCGGCGGTGCTGGCGTTGGTCTGCCTGGTGATCGTGCCGTTGCCGATGTCGGTGGTGCGCCAGGCCCTGTCGGAAATTTTCCTGGTGACCCCTGGCGACCTCAAGCTGCACGTGGATGAAGTCGCCAAGGCCTTCGTCGCACGCCATGGGTTGCAGTCGTACCGCGCCTATGTGGCCAAGGTCGGGCGCTCGCGGGAGATCGAACTGTATTTCATCGTGCCGAAGGCCATGGCCGCGAAAACCATTGATGAATGGGATGCGTGGCGCAACGAGATCGGTGATGCCGTGGGTGGTGAAGGGCCGGACCGCTGGCTGACGGTGGTGTTTACCGGGGATCCGGAGTGGGCTGAGTAAGACATCTGGAGTCTGCACAGCCCCCTGTAGGAGCGGCCTTGCGTCGCGATCGGGCTGCGCAGCAGCCCCAGGGTTTCAGCAAAAACGCACAAATTGCTGGGGCTGCTACGCAGCCCGATCGCGACGCAAGGCCGCTCCTACAAGCGATCGCGCAAACCGAGCAATAAAACTCGGCCAACGGAAAACGAAAAAGCCCGCCACCGTTGCCGGTAGCGGGCTTTGACGTACTGCATATGGTGGGTCGTGTAGGATTCGAACCTACGACCAATTGGTTAAAAGACAATTGGAGATGGATAGCTAGGAAGGGAATCTAACCCTGTCCGGGCGCGCTCTAGGACCGCTGCTTCTAATGAAACCCACATTAGAGGCAAGGTAATGTCACACCCGAAGAAAGCAAAACGAGCAGGCGCGGTTTCCACCAAAGGCGGCACCGGCAAATCCACAACGTCGACAAACCTAGGAGCATTTACTGCTGACGCAGGTCTGCGCACACTCCTCATCGATCTGGACCCTGTCCAGCCCTCCACGTCCTCATACTACCCACTGGAATACACAGCACCGGGCGGCATTCTCGAGCTGCTCGCGTTCAACGAAAACAGCCGGGACAAGGTCGTCTCCCGGACGTCGATCAAAAACCTCGACGTCATCATTTCGAACGACGCCAACAATCAACTGAACAACCTCATACTGCAGGCCCCTGACGGCAGATTAAGGCTGGCAAACCTGATGGCGGCATTCGATGCCGACTACGACTTGATCATCGTAGATACCCAAGGCGCCCGCAGCGCCATGTTAGAAATGGTTGTACTCGCCTCCGATACCATCCTTTCCCCCCTCCCCCCCGAAATGCTGGCTGCACGGGAATTCAACCGCGGCACCATCCACATGATGGACGGACTGCGGAGTTACGCTCGTCTCGGCCTCAAAATCCCGCACATCAACATCGTCATCAACGGACTGAATGAAACCGTCGACGCCCGTGAGATTCACCACACGGTCCGCGAAATCTTCGACGGCAGCCCTGACGTCACCGTTTTACAAACCGTCATTCCAGACGCTAACAGCTTGAGAAAAGCTGCAAGCAAGGGCACTCCAGCGCACAGACTCGAATACCGCCAACCCTCCAACCGTAAGGCACCAGCGGCGCTAAGCATCATCCGTAGTTTGGCGATCGAGGTCTTCCCTGAGTGGACAGACCGCTTCGAAGCAATGACCGAAGAGCGTGTCGCCGAGATTGTGAAGGAGGCCCGCCGTGACTAAGCCCACCTCGGCCCATGCCATGGGCGTCACAGTGGACGAGGTAATTAGACTGGCTCGCCTGCACAGTTCGAAAGATCTGCGGGGCATTCAGACCAAACTCACCTCCACTGTCACGGAGCTGCGGAACCTTGCCAACGGCAGCCAGCGAGGAGGCGGCCTGGTCGCAAACCTCGGTGCGCTGCTGGCTCCTGAGGAATGCTATCAGCTCCTCAACGCAGCGAAGATCGTCGAATCGGTCGGTCACGCTGTAACCCATGCGAAAGAACGGCGCGTTCGATCCGAAAAAGAAACGAAACGCCGCCAGGATGCGCGGGACGCACTGTCGAAGCAGCTGGTTGCCCGCACATTCCCATTACCCACCGAAACCCCTGCAGAACTGCTGGAGACGCTCAAAGCTGCACTCATCCTGAATCGGGCGCGGCAGTTCCATATGTCATACAACCCTTCCGAGTTCAACCTCTACATCAGAGATGATCTGAAGATACCTGATCGACTGTATGGGATTTCTGCAGAGCAACACCGGGTCGGGAATGTCAGATCACTCCGGTACTTCATGATCAGCGACCTGACCAGCCACCTTGCTTATGACGATGGTTCATCGGTTGAGGAACGCCTGCGACTCCTGCAGGAGAAGGTGGCAGAAGCAGTTGCCCTGGCTGTCTTGACAGCAGACGAACGCGAGACACTGCGCCTCTGGGAAGAGGCCCTGGTGCCTGCAGCGAATAGGCAGGAGGGCCAGGCATGAGCACGATGGACAAGCAGAAGGTCCTCGACAAAGTCACCAAGCTGATGGCCCTGGCGAACAACCCCGGGGCGAATATCAATGAAGCTGCAATCGCGCTGCGCCAGGCCCGCGTCCTGATGGCGGAGTACAACATCGAGTCCGATGAGCTCCGAGCCAGCCAGGTCGAAGAAGCCAGCATGGCAACGCAAACTCGGCGCTCGCCCACAGATTGGCAGCACTCGCTCGCAGCCGTTTGCGCTGCTGCATTCGACTGCAGTCATCTTTCCTACTACCACCCTTCCAAAGGCTACTGCTTCAAGTTTTTGGGCAAGGGCATCGGTCCTGAGATGGCTGCTTATGCCTACAGCAGTCTCATCCTGCAGCTGCAGAAGGCACGTCGCGAACATGTAGCGCAGCAAAAGCGCTGCCAGCTGAAAACCAAACGTCGTCGTGGTCAGCTCTTTGCCGAAGGCTGGATCGGTGCAGTGGCATACAAAGTTCGGGAGTTTGCCGGTGACCTGGATCCTGAGACACAGGCTGACATCAATGCTTACTTGAGCTTACATCACCCACAGTTGAAGCGCTTCAACATCGCGCCAAGCGAAGCCAAAGGCCACGACCGTAGCTCGCTGCAAGCGGGCATTCAGCAAGGCCAGCGCGCTCAGCTTCACCGTGGGGTTGGCCGCAGTGCACAGCCAGCGATTTCCCATGGAGGTGCCAGATGACCGATCTGAACCTTTCCCCACCTCACTCAATCGAGGCCGAACAAGGAGTCCTGGGCGGACTGATGCTGGACAATGAAGCCTGGGATCTTGTCGGTGAACTACTGCAGGCTGACGACTTTTTCCGGTCGGAACACAGGCTGATCTTTACTGCCATCCAGGAACTGTCCGAGAGAAACAGCCCGTTCGACGTAGTGACGATTTTCGAGGCGATGGCCGTACCCGAGGAGGTTGGCGGGCTTTCCTACCTAGCAGAACTGGCCAAGAACACCCCGTCTGTAGCGAATATCCAGTCGTATGCCGAGATCGTGCGCAACCGGGCCCACCTACGCCGCATCATGTCCCTGTGCTTCCAGGGGACCAGGGATGCGGCTGAAATCGCCGCTGATGCGACAGAGGTCCAGGACACGCTCGAGCAAAAGCTTTTTAAGCTTGGCGAAGGTCGTGTGGTAAGTGAATTCGCCAACATGAACGAGGCACTGCTCTCTGTCGTCGACAAGATCGACGCCAATTTTAATGGCCATGTGACCGTAACAGGCGTGCCAACTGGTATTACTGATCTCGATGAGATGACGCGCGGCCTGCAGCCAGCGGATCTGATCATCGTCGGCGCGCGCCCCTCCATGGGCAAGACCTCTTTCTGCTTGAGCATCGTCGATGCCGCGCTGACTAATGCGCCTGATGAGATCGTGCTGGTTTTCAGTATGGAGATGCCTACCGAGGCCCTGATCTATCGAATGCTGGCCATTCTGGGCCATATCGACCTGAGCAGGCTCCTTTCCGGTCAGTTGCAGGACGAGGACTGGCCCAAGTTATCCGCCGCCGTCCATCGCATGAACACCTACGGCAACCGACTGGTCATCGACGACAGCGCGAACCTGACCCCTGCCGCTATGCGGGCCAAGGTTCGACGTGCTAGCCGGCGCTTCGGGAAGCCTTGCTTGATCATGGCGGATTACCTGCAGCTCATGCGGAGCCCAGGCCAGGAAAACAGGGTCAACGAAATCAGCGAAATCTCCCGATCACTCAAGGGGATCGCGAAGGAGTTCAACTGCCCCTTCATGGCCCTCTCCCAGCTCAATCGTGACCTCGAGCGCCGGCCCAATAAGCGCCCAGTGAATGCTGATCTACGGGATAGCGGGGCTATCGAGCAGGATGCGGACCTCATCGTCTTTGTCTATCGGGACGAGGTGTACAACGAGGACACCGAACTCAAAGGCATCGCCGAACTGATCATTGGCAAACACCGCAACGGCCCCGTGGGCTATGTCCGTGCAGCCTTCATCGCCAACCAAACCCGATTCGCAAACCTCACTGCCGATCATTGGCAAGGAGCTGCCGCATGACGCCCATGCAACCCTATCCGATTACCCATGGCTGCCGTAGCTGTGGCCGGCACTTCGCGCTGCATCAAGTACGGCAGGTGCATCCTGCCGAGCACACCCCTGAAGGTGAGGCAGAGGTCCTGGTATGCCCGGTCTGCGGCAGCTACGACCTCGATCCTCTTTCGGAGGTACCCAATGCAGGCTGAGCAGATCTACCCTTCGATCCCTGCGATCGCAAACACCGACCAATCGGCCTTGGCATTCGCGCACCAGTCTGGCGTAAACGCGGTTTGGCTGGATGCTCTCGGCCAGGTTGTCTCACGGCTCACCCAGTTCGGTGAAACCACGGTGCCTGTTGAGCTGAATGAGGCTCTGCAAGAGCTTGCACGGCTGCAGTACATCGAGCTGGAAAGCCTTGATGCTGGAACGCTGGCAGCGACCCTTCTTAGCCAACCAGCGCTGCTGACCAACTACTTCTGGTCCGTATGGGTACCAAGGCACCTCCTGAGCTGCGGTATGAAGGTGGCAGTAACCCCTCATCTGACAAGCTCCGAGGACGAGGCCCATCACTTCACCGTGGTCTTCCGCATTCCAGGACCGCGCGAAACCGCACGTGAATTCCTCACCGACCTGGCCACCCAATATCCCGGCGGCAGCCCGGAAATCGTGGCTATCCAGGCCGGTAATGCACTTTGCCAGAAGGAGGCCGGAGTCAATGCGTAACCTACTTCGCGGCGCGCACGACAGTGTTCGCCGGCTTGCCGAATTCGCCCTCTCCGAAGGCTGGACTCTCTCCCGCTCCAACAGCGGACATCTGAAGTTCAGCAAGTCCGGCTTCACACCAATCTTCACGTCCTGCACACCCAGCGACCGTCGAACCGAGCGTAATACTCGGGCGCTGCTCCGCCGTGCCGAGGCCCAAAACAGCATCTCCCGGGGGATTCAATAATGCCGATCCGACACGCAATTGTTCATTACCTCGACAAGCAGCCCGACGGCAGCCCCGCCGTCCTTCACGCGCGTGAAACTGAGCTGCCCCCCTCCGATGCCATCGAAAATCTCCAGGGTGACCTGAACGACAACTACAACGCCAAGCAAGGCAAAACGTGGGGTTTCTTCCATGGAGAATCGGGTGCCTACCCGTTCAGCGGCTGGTTGAAGCAGTACCTGGAGGAGCAGCAAGACTTCACCAGCTTCAGCCGTCTAGCGGTTGAGCATCTGCAGAAGCTGATGGAAGAAGTCAGACTGTCCATCGGTGGCCACGTTCTCTTCAGCCACTACCAGCAGGGTATGACGCAATACCTGATGATCGCCGTCCTCCAGCAGGTCGAGACTGTAAGCCTCGACGGAGATCTCAATGTTGTGGTCTCTCGCTACCTGGACACCAGCAACTTCTCCTGCGCTGCCCGGATCAACCTGAGCGAGTGGCGCAACAATCCAAACTCGAAGCAGTACATTTCTTTCGTCAAAGGCAAAAACGGCAGGAAGAGTTCGGACTACTTCCGCGACTTCATCGGGTGCCAGGAAGGCGTCGACGGGCCAGGTGAAACCCGCACGCTTCTCCAGGCATTCACCGAGTACGTCGAGAAAGAAGATCTCCCAGAAGAAAGCGCCCGGGAGAAAACCCACGCGCTGCTCGACTATGCCACCACCCAAACGAAGCTGGGGCAGCCCCTTTCTCTTCAAGAGCTGTCTCAGACTCTCGATGAAGACCGTCCTCAGGCGTTTTACGACCACATCCGCAATAGCGACTACGGCCTATCACCGGAGATCCCGGCCGATAAGCGCACGCTCAACCAGTTCCGCCGTTTCACCGGCCGCGCCGAAGGTCTGTCGATCAGTTTTGAGGCGCACCTCCTCGGTTCCAACGTCACCTACGACGCCGACACCGGCTCGCTGACGATCAAGAACCTGCCCACTCAGCTCACCGACCAACTCAAGCGCCGCCAGTAAGGAGCCCCCCAATGAACGCAACCAATTCCCGCACCTCTGACAAATTCGTGGTACGCCTGCCGAATGGCATGCGTGAGCAAGTCGCTGAAGTGGCCCGCAAGAACCACCGGTCCATGAACAGCGAGATTATCGATCGCCTCGAACAGTCACTACTGAACACCCAGTTCGAGCCGGCCCAGCAAATACTGGACGGTTCCATCAATGCCGAAGAGTTGAAAGCCGAGCTGACCCGCGCATACCGGGTCATCGATCGCCTGCTGCAAAACGCCGTTCCTACACAGGACGATATCCAGGAGGTGTTGCACCTGATCCGCATGCAAACTCCACTGGCGATGTCCCACACTGCTGCGGTAGGAGCTTGATATGGCTGCTACAGACCTTAAAGCCAAACTCCTCGCTCCAGGCTTCAGCCCCACAGGCTCCAGCGCTGCTATGAGCGACCCTATCGCTGATACGCCCATGGTGCTCAGCATCGACGTTGTTCTCCCTTGGGAGGACAACCCTCGGACCACACGCAATCCTCGGTACGACGAGCTCAAGGAATCGATTCGCAACCGGGGCCTCGACACCCCCCCGCCGATTACACGCCGTCCGGGTGAGGAGAAGTTCCGGATCCGCAACGGTGGCAACACTCGCCTCACGATTCTGAAGGAGTTGTTTCAGGAGACTGGTGATCCCAAGTTCCAGACGATCAATTTCTTGTTCCGCCCTTGGGACCAAGCCCGCGGCGAGATCATCATGCTCACCGGCCACTTGGCTGAGGATCTCAAGGGTGAACTCAAGTTCATCGAACGCGCCGTGGGTGTGGGGAACGCAAAAGCGCTGTATGAATCCGAGAGTGGGGAGGTGATTGGGATTCGAGAACTCTCTCGCCGTCTGACGAAGGACGGATACCCAATCTCTCCTTCTCATATCAGCAGGATGCTAGACACCGTTCAGCACTTGCTCCCTGCCGTACCTGCTCTCCTCTATAACGGTCTCGGCAAACCACAGATCGAGAAAATACTGTCGTTAAGGAAGTCCGCGCTGGCCTGCTGGGAAAAGCACTACAGCAATGAAGGCGTCGACTTCGAGATGTTGTTCCAGGACGTCCTTGCCCAGTTCGAAGGCGAGGCAGAAGAGTTCCTGTTCCAGCGTTTTCAAGACGAGCTCATTGGCACGATGAAAAAATCGCTGCCGTTGGGCTATGAGGACATTCTGCTGGAAATCACTCAACAGCAGGACAGGCTTCGTCGCTCAACGCCGGTAGTTGAATTGCCGATAACCAGTTCGACGTCTACTCCACCCGCGCCTGCGCCAGGCACTGGGGCAGGCTCCACCCTTCCGCCATCGCAACAACCATCGGAAGGTACTGGTCGCTCGCAGCAGCCTCCGCAGACACCACCACAGCCTGCTGCTCCAGCACCGGGAGCTTCACTCACACCAGAGGAACAGCAGGAACGAATTGCAGGACACATTGCGTCCCCTGCGAACCTCAGCCAGCGGGTGATCGAGACCAAAGCGAAGGTTGCCGCCCTCAGTGGGGAAACCCTGCCCGATTTCAACGCGAACTGTCTGGTCGCCATCCCCGTACAGGCCGGCGGACTGCACCCCATCACAGACCTTTGGTACATCGAGCGGCAGATTGACCAAGCTGCAGAATTGCGCAACCAGGTAGCCCAGCTGGCAGTGGAGATTCTCGAGTCCGTCAACGGCCCAGGCGATATCCAGGCAATCGATGGCGGGATTGGTTTCAAGTACAAACAGCCCAACACCGATGTCGAAGTCACTGCAACAGCTCAACATACCATGACACTGCTTCAGGCATTGAGCGGGGCCACGGCTATCGCCCTGAAGATGCTGAACGAGCAACCAGATCCTGCCAGCGCATTAGCTGAGTTTGAATTTGCCGCCGGCTTAGGCCAACTGCTGCTGGGCCAGCCCCTGAGTGCTGAACAGTCTCCAGGAGACGACGGCCGTTTGAGCGACGGCGCGCTGATCAAACTGTTCCGCATCATTCGACTGGCTCGCCGGTTGATCGACTTGGAAATCGAAGAGTTCAAACGGTCCCCGGAAGCCCAGGGCAACTGAACACCCGATGAGATGAATGGGAGGGAGTCTCAATGTCCAAGTCAACACTTAACGAAGCAGTTCTGTCGCTGCTTCTTGACCTGATGCGCAATGGTCAACTCCAGCGCTGTGTGGAGATGGGGGTTGAACCTGAGGTGCTGGGCCAGATCCAGCATCCAACTATTCTCAGCTTGCTCCGCAACACACCGGTCAGTTGGGTCAACGTGTCTATCAACAGCTCGATGATCCTCAAGCTTCTGACCGGGGCTGCGCGCTCAGAAGAGGAGACACGCCTTATTGAGCGGGCAATCCGCCTGGGGGCCACCACCAGCTTGCTCAACAAGTTCTTCGGGCTCACACCTCAAGAGATCGCCCTGCAGCGTACCGTCATTGGGGTTCGAGCCCCGCGCGGTCGGTGGCCCGAGCTTTCCGAGGATCAAGATCATCATATTTGGCACCGCTGGACCAAGTTGATGGATGAAAACCGAGTGGAGCTCGAGGACAGCCTGGCCATGCTCGACGTTGCCATGCTGGTTGCTGAAGAACTGAGCACAGATGGCTTAACGCTTGCGCAGATCTGGTCTCGTATCACTCAGTGGATCGAACAAGGTCTGTATCCCGGCAGCAAGGAAAAGTCCCGAGTATCTGAGCGTCGACAACTCATTCCGCTGGACGAGGGTGGCATACACCGTGCCGAAGAGAGCTGCCCCGCCTCTGCCCACTTTGGAGAAGGCGAACATAGAAAATGAAGCTCACACGGTTCCCGATTTCCACGCTCCTAGATTCGGCCTCGGGGCAACTCGAGGCCCATGTACAGAAGAAGAGAGCTGAGGACACCGCCCCTACTGCTGCACCAGCTACCCCTTACTCCGGGATCATATTCAGCGGTAATCCGCATGAAACGGTCCCGCGTAAGCTCCTGCTCGACAATCGGCTGACACCCTTGGAACGCAATTGCTGGCAAGTATTCCGATTGCTTGTCAACGAAGATGGCATCACTGCATTCCCCACCTATGACCAGCTACGGCCATACCTGGGTATGAACCCAGGGAAACATGCCTCTAGAGAAACCGTGGCAAAGGCCCTGACCGTGCTCCGTCTAACTCGTTGGCTGAGCTTGGGTAGGACCGTTCGCAATGAGATCAACGGACAGGTTCAGGGGAATGTCTATCTGCTCCACGACGAGCCAGTAACACCGGCGGAGGCCCTGGAGTTCGACAAGGACTACATGACCTTGCTGATGCAATCTATGGAGCATCAGAACAAAGCGATCAAGGACATCGCGGCGATCACCTGGCGCGAATTCACCAGCGATCCCGACGTGGGCCGACGCCTTCCCTCGCGCATTGACACGATTAGCGACCGGCTGAATGCCCAGACCTGGGCTGTAGAGACCAAGCAAAACGCGCTGCCCGCGCCTGAGTTCGGAATCCGAACTCAGCAAGATTTAGCCCCGGAAGGACTGAGTTCGGAATCCGAACTCAGTACGAACTCAGCGAAACAGGGGGATCTCCCCCTCAGTTCGGAATCCGAACTCAGCCTAAAACCACTGAGTACACCCTCAGTTCGGAATCCGAACTCAGATAGTACGTATACAAATACAGACAAGTCTGTATCTAAAAGCTTTGTACAACTGCGCGAGAGTGCAGGTGTGAATTGGTTGCTTGCCCTGGATCTCCTCAAGCCAGAGGACCGAGTGAAGGCACGAGAGATCATGGGACCTGTTCCGGAGCACGTCCGAGAGGCCGTGATCAACCAGTGGAAACATCGATGCACAACTGGGAGCGTGGCCAAGCCGCTTGCATACCTGACGACCCTTGCTGGCAAGGCCATCCGGGGCGACTTCAACGCCGAGTGGAACCCTTCAGCGCCCGCTCCAACTCCGACGCCAACGCCTCCAGCGGCACGGACGGTTGCACGCCCTGCCCAGCCCCCCGCCCAGAAGCCGACACCTACAGCGACCGCGATGCAGACAGCGAACTCCGCTCTGACTTCACTCCAAGCCCTGCTTGACCCACGTCGCCGTGCGGAGTCCACCAATGAGTGATTGGATGGGGCCTGAGATCACCCTGGGGCTTGGCTCCATCGTATTGGGTATGCTGGCCGGTCGCCTGAGTACTTGGGTCGCCTGCTGGCTGCCTGCACACCTCGAGCAACAATGGCAGCGGGATGCACGGGAACTACTCGGGCTGGATCTCGATAAGCCTTGCGACCTCCAAACGACCCGATCTCCGGTGCGTGGAACCTGGGCCGCGCAAATCGGCTGCGCTGTCTTGTCGTTAGTGGTGACGGTGCATTATGGGCCAACCATGCAGGGATTCTTTGCCCTGCTGTTCACCTGGTGTCTTCTGGCTTTGAGCTTGATCGACAGTAAGCACTATATGCTGCCGGATGCGCTGGTAATACCCATCCTCTGGATCGGGCTCGCACTCAACTCCTTCGGAGTATTCACGACACTGCACGAGGCACTTTGGGGTTGTGCCATAGGCTATCTGAGCCTTTGGTCGGTCTTCCACCTCGTCAAATTCATTACCGGCATAGAAAGCCTGGGCGCTGGCGACTTCAAGATGCTGGCCCTAATAGGGGCATGGACTGGCTGGCAGGCAGTTCCCTGGACAGTAGGTTGCACCTTAGTATTTGCAGCCCTGGCTTGTGGATACCTCAAGCTTCAAGAAACCCTGTCCAGCACCTCAAAAATTCCTTTGGGGCCGTTCCTGGCGATGGCTGGCTGGACAGGCCTGCTGCTGCCACATCAATGGTAGGGATCTCCCAGCGCCTGAAGTACTGCGTCAGACAAGTGGTTTTGACCGCCCTACCACATCTATCTGCTTCCAGCAGTTCCGTCGCGGCGAAGGTGGTGATCCGCTCGAGTTCTTCAGGGTGTTGCCACTGGCAACACCATCCACCGATGCCGACGATCTGAGCGGTGCCATCAACCCCGCCTCGCGGGAAAACGGCCCGCCATCCATCGGTGCGGACACCTTATCCACTGTTGCCACTGGCAACACGTCCACGCAGCCCCAACGCTCAAGCCAAGCAGGTGGTCACCAGTGGGAGCCATTCAAAGTGTTGCCAGTGGCAACACTACGCACAGCCAACCACCACACGGTCTTCACCGGGGGCGACGGTTACCGGCTGTTGCCACTGGCAACACCAAGCACTGCCGACTGCCAGGCGGTCTTCACCGGGGCCGACGGCTAGCCCACTGTTGCCACTGGCAACACTTCAAGGTGGTGCGGGCCACATCACCAAGGCACCATTAAACCAATGACAAATACAGCACCCCGGGTTCTTCATTTATTACTGCGCCACAAACGGCCCGACAGCAGCATGGACATCGTTCACCCACCTTATATAAGGAAACCATGTCCATGGCTGACAATTATCAGCTCAACATCGGCTCCCTCAGGAGCCAGGTCCAGCTGACTCTCCACACTCACCATGCCGCCCGAATCTGGCTGGGTCGCCAGAAGACCGACGACAAACACAGCATTCTTGGGCTGGCTGGCTTCTGCCTCAAGATCAACCAGATCGACCGTGGAGCGGCCCAGGACGACCCGTACTCGGACTGGTGGATGATCAGGATCGAGGAGAAGATCCAGGAAGTGGACGATGCCCTGAAGGCCATCGACAGCCGCCTGGATGGGGTGATGGCCCAACTCCCCAAAGCACTCGAAATCGGCGAGAACCTCTCCATCCAGCCGCTGAAGCTGCCGCTCTTTATCTCCAACCCACTGGGCTTCAAGGGCGTCCATCTGCTGACTCAGTACGACGAAGTCGTCCGCCGCATCCTGCTGGCTCAGCACGTCGCCATGATCGGTCGCCGCGATGGTGAGATCTGGATCGATGAAGGTGCTCACCTGCTGCGCAGTCTTTTTGGGCTGGCCCAGCTCCACCGTTTCTCCGGTGCATCGCGTGACGACTTCGCCGCCAACAATGCCCGGGCTGAAAACGCGCGCGAAATGTACAAGCGCTACGGCGATATCCCCCAGGACATCCTGGAAGGCACCCGCCGCTCGAACTTCGCCCCGCCCATCCGCCGTGGCTCCGCAGCCCCGGTCGAGGATATGGATGACGATCTCGAAGGCGAGGCATGACGCTCATGCGTTCGGACACCCGACCAACGGAGGCGCCGCAACAGGGTGCCTTCAAACCGCTGCAACAGAGTGCCTATCAGGGGCTGCAACAGAGTGCCTCACTAAAAGGCCTTTTAAAGCCCTTTAAAGGTAAGGGGGAGCTGGTCCAGTTGGCGGAGCATTGCGCATCGCTGGAGGCAGGGTTGCGCACCCTTACACAGGAAGTGCTGGTCCAGGTTCGCCAACATCCATTCGCTCTGCTGCCCGTCAGGCTCATCGAGCAAAACACAGCAGCTGGCACAACCTTTCTTCGCTGGCAAAGCGTGCAAGAGCGGCGCATGGGTGTCGGCGTATGGGCTCAGATGGTCCACGCCCCCAAAACACCAATCTACTTGCTGCAGGACCTGTTTGCCCTGGAGCAACACCGAATCACCCTGAACATGCAGATCAGCCTCATCCACTCCATCGGCAAACAGGCCGCCGAGTGCGCAGAAAAGATGGGGCAGGCCGAGGCCGAATATCAGGCTCGACTGCAGCAGGTCATGAACCCACCTCAACACTGAACGGAGATACACCATGGGTACACCAGTAGTTTGGGAAGGCAACGTCGGCAACGCTGCTGAGCACCGGTCGTTCGCCAACGGCAACAAAGATCCGCGGCACATGCTGCGACTCAATGTGATGTTCGACAACTCGATCCCTGACGGCCAGGGTGGCTACAAGGATCGGGGTGGTTTCTGGGCCAACGTCGAATGGTGGCATCAGGATGCCGAGCGGTTTGCCGCTCTGTTCCAAAAGGGCATGCGCGTAGTGGTGATTGGCCGCGCGATCATGGATAGCTGGACGGATAAGCAGAGTGGCCAGGAGGTGTCTGCGCTCAAGGTAGAAGCCAGCCGGGTCGCGATTCTTCCACATCGCATCGAGCACGTATCTCTGTCTGGCGGCGGCGGTCAGCGTCCAACTAATCAACCGCAGGGTCAGGCACGCGATCAAACCACCGGTGGCCAGGCTCAAAACGTTCCTCTGCCGCCCCCCGAGGACATGCGCCACTACAGCGACGGTTTTGACGACGACATTCCCCTGTAGCCCCCCCCTTAATTTGGCGCGCCACATCGCGAAGCTCCTGGTGACAAGGACGTCACTTCGAGTTTCCCTTCCCTTCGATGAGGCATCTCCACGACATTCTGACCACAGCTCGGCAGGCGCTTTTTTCAGGCGCCGCTCGTGAAGTCGCTGGTGACAAGAACGGACTCTCGCCACCTCATTCTGCTTCGAGGTAACGCCCCATGCACCACGACTACCCGGAATATCCATCCGTCAAAGCGACAGTAGACCCCTCGCGCTACATGGAGGCCGTTCAGGCACTCAATGGCGTCCGCCAGGTCTCTTTCAACGGGGAGTCGATCCTGTTGCCTGAGGCCGAAGTGGATGCTGTCGAGATGCTCCGCTCCCGGTTTAGTGCCACCCTTGAGTATGGACAGGCCGAGGAGTACGAGTTTGCCACTAAAGCACGGGATGCAGGCGTATCGTCTGCGCTTGTTCGACTTGGTCAGGCGGTTCACGAATGCACCGGCCAGGATGCTGCGATGATGGTGCGTGTCGCTGTAGAGGCCCCCAGCGCGACGCTGTTGTCCTGGTCAGCGCTATACCGTTCCAGGATGATTCCGCACTAGCTGTAGCACTCGGTCTCTGATCTACAGGCAATTTTCCCGGCGCCTCTCGTGAATTTTCGGGGAACAAGGACTGGTCATCGCAACCGGCCACTCCTGCCGTTGCTGTCTGATGTCGAGGCGCTCTGGTCGACAGTTACCTATTGCCGGTGAGGCGTACCTCGGGAAGCTCCAACAACCAGGTCGGGGAGTCGTTTCCGAAGGGGCGCTGCAAGCAGCGCTCGCCCTGGTCAGGGGCAAAGATGAAATCGTCGCATTGGCAAATTACCATTTCCTGACGGCATCTTCGCCTTACAACTGCTAACTTGTACCGAACTGAGCTACCACGGCGGTAAAAAGCGCCTCATCGTGGGATTACCGGAATCAAGATCGTTTGAGGCGTGACTTGCCCGGCAGGAACAGGGGCGCTGGTGAGGATAATTCGATGCAGAGCGAAATTGCCCAGGGGCGAAAAGCGGATAGGCGCCATTTCAACAACCCTCACCCTGCGGTGGAGGCAGCAGGGGTAGAGGCCGCCGAGAAAGGGCTTCCCGTGTACGCCTGCCCGTACAAGCACCCCGCCATGCTGGTCTCCTGGCTGAAAGGGTACAAGCGCGCGCAGCAGCTCACCCTCAATTTTTGACCCTTCCTCCGTAAGCCTGGCTTCCGAATTCCCTCCATTGCTGTTGACCATTTCGCGTTGTGCCGTCACCGGTCGGCGGCAAGAGTGCCCCCTGATTTAACTGTTCAGGGACACCCTATGAAACTCATGATCATCGAGGCACCGGGCAAGCTGAAGAAGCTTGGGCCCATGATGAAGAAGATCCGACCTGGCGAGCACTGGGTGGTAGTGGCTTCTGGCGGCCACATCCGTGACCTCCCCCAGTCGGGCCAGGATGCCACGATGATCACAACCGGCGTGTTGAAGACCCTTCGTCCGGTCTACGAGATCCTGCCCAAGAGCGCCCGCAACGTCAGCACCATACGCAAAGCACTCAAGGAAGCCACTGAGGTCTACATTGCCACCGACCCTGATCGGGAGGGGGAAAGCATCGCGTGGCATATCCAGCAAACACTGGGCATCCGCGAATACAAGCGGGTCACGTTCAACGAGATCACCCAGGCCAGGGTGCGTGAAGGCTTGGCTAATGCTCGGAGGATCAACGGGCAGCTCGTTGCCTCACAAGAGTGCCGCCGGGTGCTGGACCGCCTGGTGGGCTATCTGGTCACGCAGGAGCTTCGCCGAGTCCTTGGCCAACCAACCTCCGCTGGCCGAGTCCAATCGCCTGCCCTGTACCTAGTGGTACTGCGCGAGCGCGAGATCAGGAACTTCAAGGTGGTCCACCACTTCGGGGTAGAGTTGACCTTCAAGGACGACACCACTGGCATGGCCTGGACGGCTGTATGGCAGCCGATCCCCGACTTCGCCAGTAAAGAGAACCCCTACATCCAGGACGGTACGCTCGCGGCAAGGGTTGCCGCGACCCGTGCGGTAATTGTCGAGTCATGTGAAGACGGCAAAAAGCGACGCCCGCCCCCTCCACCCTTCATTTCGTCTACCTTGCAGCAGGCAGCCAGCGTGACGTTGAAATGGGATCCGGATAAAACCATGCAGGTAGCGCAGCGTCTGTACGAGCAGGGTGTCATCACCTATCACCGGACGGATAACCCCAACTTGGCCGATGAGGCCATGCCAGATATCCAGGCTGTGGCTCGCAGACAAGGCCTGGACGTGGTTGACGAGCGCCGGACGTTCAAGGCTGCGGAGAGCGCCCAGGAAGGTCACCCCGCGATTGCGCCAACAGCGTGGGAGGATGAAGTCGCAGGCGAGTCCGCTGATGAGCAAGCGCTGTACAAACTCATACGGATCAGGGCTCTGGCCAGCCAACTCGCGGACGCCATCTACGATGTGCGCACGGCCAAATTGCTGGCCAGAGGGCCGGATCAGCGGCCGTTACGCTTCGCCGCAACTGGCAGCACAGTAGCCTATCTCGGCTGGATGAAGCTTCTGCAGCAAGACGACACCGATGAAGAGTCCACCGACATTCCCAAGAACCCGGTACCGGTGCTCGAGCCCAAACAGATCCTTTGCGTCCTCCAGGGCGAGGTGCTGAACCAGAAGACGAAGGCGCCGCCACGGTTTACCAAAGCCAGCCTGATCAAAGAGCTAGAGCGGCTCGGGATCGGGCGCCCCAGCACGTTTTCATCGATCGTCAAGAACATCACCGGTAAAGGCCTTGTGGTGGAAGAGAAGCGCAAATTGGTCCCTGGTCCCTTAGGTGTGAGTACCATCAACCAGTTGGAGGGCCACTTCAGCTTCGTCAAGCTGGCGTTCACCAGCACGCTGGAGAAGGACCTGGACAGAATCGCCCGGGGAGAAGAACAGTACGGCTCAGTAGTCGCCAAGTTCTATCAACATCTGCAGACGGAGCTTGCAGGCCTCCGACAGTCGCCCACAGTAGCGATGAGACCTCGATCGCCGGACGCCACGTCAGGCACTGAAAGTGGACACTCCTGCGGGAAATGCGGGATGCCATTGGCGCGCCGGCAAAAGCGCGGTGAAGGGGGGTACGACTTCTGGGGATGCACCGGCTACAAGGTGAACAACTGCCGCGTGAGCTACCCCTCCGTGAATGGCAAACCGGATATGTCCAAGCCCAGGGGCATGTAGCCGAAATGCGTCAAGGGCGGTATTCCATTTCTCCTGTAGCCGCTCCCCTGCAACTGACAATCTGCTCGCTCCTAAGGGTGCGGGCAGGCGCACCTTGAATGATGACGTGTTGACTACTCATCCCCTTGGAGGTGCTTGTGGCCCGTTCCCCAAAAGTCATTGATCGGCTGAAGGCCGAGCAGGCAGAAAACCCGAAGATCCCCCACTATGAGTCACGCCCAGGCGATTCATGCTGGCCATTACAACCTGAGGACATCAAGACCGCCGGGTACTGGAAGCAGGAGCGCAGACGTGTGCCCAAGGGTACTCAGCCAGCGGCCTACGTAATCAGTGGCCAGGGCGGATCGCTTCACGGCTCCGTGCTCTTAACCCGATGGGTGCCGGCCTACCACCTCGACCAGACTGTGCCGATGAAGTCCAAGAGCGCAGGCACCAATTGAAACGACCGCGCCTCCTAAACAGCCAGCCAGTGCTGCTCGAAGCAGCCGTGTTTGACGGCTACGACATGGGCATCCTCATGCCCTACATCGAAGGCGCAAACAAGGTCATGTTGGCCCGCAGCGGATTCTTCATCCGCCGCGGCGACCACCCGCTCTGCCGCTACTGGCGCGTACCCAAGGCTAAGTTCATCGACGAGCTGGACCTGGTGTACCACCAGCTGATCGAACTGGCTGGTGACAAGGTGACGGAGTCATGGCAGGCATTCCGCCAGAAGATCGAGTCAGCGTTAAGTGCTCCTCACCGAAACGCCTTCACTTGGGGGATGCTGCTGCGCATCGCACCGCTGGCCGACGGCGGTGTCCTTCTGTCAGGTGACTACCATCCCGGCGTGGTCGCCGTCGCACGGCGGATGCGCGGCGTATTCCTGGGCCGATCAAGCTCCTGGCGCATCAATGCGACTGCAGAGATCCTGCGCAGCAACTTGATCCTGGAGCTTGGCCTGGTCGAGGAGCAGTTCGAGATCCTGGACGTCGTGCAGGAGCTCCTGGGCGACGGCTCTGTCGTGCCGGCAGCAGATATTCCCCGTATCAGCCTGGGCGGCGCCCCGCAAGAGCCCTCAGCAACCGCGAGTGGCGAGGAGACCTCCAACGACATCTACCTCGCTGCCGTCTCGCCGATCGAGCGCACCGAGTTCTCTGATGCCATGATCGCCCAGGCCCTGGCCGGATACTCCCTGCTCGATCACCAGCCAGCAGGCATAGCTCACCTGCTCCAGCGCACAAGCGCGCTGCTGGCTGACGATATGGGCCTCGGCAAGACACGCCAGGCCATCATCGCTGCCCATATCAGTGCGGCCGGCCGCCCTATCCTGGTCGTGACCCTCTCCTCATTGCTGATCAACTGGCAACGGGAAGTTTTAGCGGTCTACCCCGAGGCGACGATCGCCCTGCAGAAGCATGATCCGCAGGCGCAATGGATGCTGATCAACTACGAGCGCCTCGGCGACTACGTGTTACTGGCTGAGCATTACCACGTCCTCGTAGTGGACGAAGCGCACCAACTCAAGGAGCCGACCGCCGAGCGAACACGCCACGGCTTCGATATCGCTGCCAAAGTACCGAATCGCTATCTGCTGACTGGCACCCCTGTGCTCAACCGCGAGACGGAGCTACACACCCTGCTGCGCCTTTCTGGGCACCCTGTCGGCCAATTGCCCCTGAGCGACTTCTGCGAGCGCTTCACGGGCAGCCCAGAGTTCCGGCAAAACCTACGGGCAGAACTAGGCGACTGGATGCTCCGACGGGGGAAAGACGTCCTGCCCGGGCTGAAAGGGAAACACCGGCAGCTGCTGCCCGTGGCAATGGGTGTGGAAGAACGGCGCAAGTACGACACCATCCGCCTCGAGGACAGGCCAATCTTCGCGAGACTCGGCGCGCTTCGCCATTACCTTGAACAAGTGAAGGTGAGGGTCGCCATGGACTTGCTCGGCGAGCTGGACGTCGAAGACAAAGTCATCCTGTTCTGCGAGTTCAAGCCCACCGTGGCGCGCCTCAAGGATTTGTGCGAAGCAGCCGGTATAGGAAACGTCACCCTGATCGGCAGCGACTCGCTCCCCAAACGCCAGAAGGCGATCGACAAGTTCCAGGGCGACTGCGAGTGCAGGGTCTTCATCTGCACCACCCAAGCTGCCGGCACTGGAAACAACCTCACGGCTGCAAACTACGTGTTCTTCCTGGGCTTGCCTTGGACACCGGGGCAACAGGATCAGGCTGAAGACCGGGCGTACCGTAATGGCCAGCTCAGAACTGTAATCGTGAAGATCCCACTAGTAGAGGACAGTATCGACCTTCAGTTGTGGCAGATGCTGTTAGCCAAGCGTCAAGTCAGTCTGGAACTCATAGAGCCGGAGGAGCAGCAAGATGCCTTGGCCAAAGCGATGCTTGCAACAACGCTCACTGAGTAATTTGAGCAGGTGAGAGTGGTATAGCTCTCACCTAGCCTTGGCTCACCACCCAGATTGATTCACCAGGTTCGCAAGCTGCTGACAGAACAGCTCAGCCGTTAGTTTCTGCATTATGTGACCGTCGGAGCTGAGGGTGAAATCTGCCTCCATCCGGACATCCGTAGTACTCAATCCAACGATCGTGAACGCCACACTGGTTCCATGGATAAAGGGATTGAATTGAACGAATGTGTTCGCAAGCTGGATTTTCAAATGCTTTGCCTTGAAGACCGTAGCCAAGAAAGGTAGCTGACCTCCGTCAAGCTCGGAGACAGTTATATCCTGAATGCCCGATAACCAACCCTTAATTTCCTTGAATACAGCATCTTGCTGTGCCTGCAACTCCATAACCTGGAAGATGCTTTGTTGCACAATCCGCGCTCGTCTATCCGAGTAGCCTTGAAGTGCTGCGACAAGTTGTTCCTTGCTAGTCATCGTATGCCTCTGTGATTCGATATTAAATTGACATCATCCAGCAGGCCCATATTCATTCAAATTCGAACCGAGGTCCAGCGCCACAAACTAGTCAAACTGACCGCCTGACTCACCGCTGAGTAAGGCGAAGAAATAGAAGACAGCGGATTACTCATTTTCTGCTGCGAGTAATTCATCACCCTGTCACCTTCGCCCCATCATCACAGGGGGCCTTATGATCAGGCAGTTGACCACTCTCTCGCTCGCCGCGCTCGTTGCAGGTTGTGCGATTCAGAAGGCTGAGCAGCCGCCGAAGCCGGCATTCGACAGCAGTCGGAATCCCGAATGGCTGTATCCGGACCTTTATCCAAACGGCGCAAGTCCGGAGAAAGAGCCGGTAGTACGGTATGGTCGCTACACGATGGTGAGCACCCAGCCCGATGCAAGCCAGCGCGATCTGATGGCACAGATCATCGATGTGACCATCCCGTCAAGCATGAACCCGAGCGTGCGTGATGCCATGCTATACGTCGTGGACCGGTCCGGTTACGCCCTCTGCCCACCGAGCGCTCAGCAAGTCAACATCCTCTACACCCGCCCGTTGCCAGCTGCACAGTACAAGCTCGGCCCGATGACACTCCGCAACACCCTGCAGGTACTCGCCGGCCCGGCCTGGCAAGTCAAAGTGGATGAAGTGAGCCGTCAGGTGTGCTTCGTTCTCCGACAGGGCTACCAGCTACCTGCCCAACCGGCGCCGACAAGCCAGCTCTATGCTGAAAAGAGCCCTGGTCATGCTGACCCGCTCGCAACCGCTCGCCCCTCTACAACAGGCGTCGTCGTCGCGGCAGTGCCTACCCCGGCCGCAATATCCACATCTTCACCCGCTGTCGCAGCTCCTGCAGCAGCAACCCCCGTGCTCCCCCCAGTGGCACCTGCCAAGGATGGCTCTCTTCCGGCTGCAGCACCCAGTCCTGCAGCCAAACCGCTTCCGGCCCCTACGCCAAGCACCCCTGCTCAGCTCGACAAATCGAAGCCTCATACCCCGCCACCCGCCGCTCCAGCAGTGCCGGCACCGGCTGCCGAAGTCAAAGCCATCGCTGCACCGCGGCCGCTGCCCCAGGTATGGACGGCAGTAGTTGGATCAACGTTGCGCGAGACCGTTGAGGAATGGGCCAGAAAAGCCAACTGGCGAGTGATCTGGGCACAGGAGGACCTCAACTACCCGATAGAGGCCCCGTTGCGTTTCGAAGGGTCTTTCCAGGAAGCCATCAAGCAGCTGTTCCCACTTTACGACAACGCCCCTCGCCCCTTCGTGGTCGACGGCAGCGAGGGGGCGCAGAGCGTCCTGCACGTAGCTGAGAGGAAAAAGAAATGACCAAGTCCGCTTGGGCACGCTGGGCCCTGACGCCGATTGCCATGGCAATGTTGACCAGTTGCGCGCTGCAGCGCGTGAACGAGTCATTTGACCGCTCGGAATATGAAGGGCGAACTGCAGGGCAGTACAGCAAGTACCTCCAGAATCAGCAGCCTCAACAGGCGCGTGAAACCGTGGTGTTCAGCAACAAACCGTGGGTGTCGACGCAGCCGCTGGTGAGCAAGCGTGGGCTTCCATTCGCGCTCGATTCCGACATCGCGTATCGCCCGGCAGGGGCCGTTTCGATTTCGCAGCTGGCCCAGTACATCACCAAGGAAACAGGCCTGCCGGTAATCGTGGCACCTGATGCAATCAACCCGGCAATTCTGTCGTCTGGGAAGTCAGACAAAACGGCCCAGCCTAAGCCTCCTGTTGCAAACCCCGACAGCTTGGCCGGCCTCATGCCCAGCTCGGTGATGGGCGGCTATGGTGATACGAGCACCTTCGACCTCGGCATTAGCCCCAGCAGCTTGATATCGGGCCTCAAGTACTCAGGGAAAGTATCCGGCCTTCTCAACCAGGCGACCTCTCAGCTCGGCCTGTCTTGGCACTTTGATCAGGAACTACGAGGCGTGCGGATCACCTACTTCGACACGCGCACCTTCGATGTGTGGACCTTCGGCGATGTCCTGGAAATCGAGAGCACGGTGAAGTCCGGTCTGCTGACCTCGACAGGCAGCGGAGATACCGGCTCGTCCAGCTCCTCGGGCGCCACAGGGGAGTCTGGGAGCAACCAGAGCACCAAGTCGACCTACAAGACATCGTTGATGACCGACATCGAGAACGATGTGCGGGCAATGCTCAGCGTACAACCGCCCGGGCGACTGTCGCTTTCACGCTCCACCGGTTCGCTCACCGTTAGCGATCGCCCTGAAGTACTGAACCGTATCGCAGCCTACCTCAAGGACACCAACCGCAGCATCACGCGGCAGGTGCTCTTCAACGTCAAGGTCTATGAGGTGAACTTCACCGACAGCGATCAAACAGCCATCAACTGGAGCGCCGTCTACAAATCGATCTCAGGCAAATGGGGCTTTGGACTCAGCAACACCGTTGCCGGCATCAGCTCCGAGGCGATTTCTGCAACCGGCAGCATTCTGGACACGTCCAGCTCGCCGTGGGCTGGCTCGAAAGCCGTCCTCCAAGCGCTGTCGGAGCAAGGACGGGTGTCGGAGGTCCGTTCGCCTTCGGTCACTACACTCAACTTGCAACCCGCGCCCATCCAGATCGGTAACGTTCAGAGCTACGTCGCCTCGAGCTCAACCACCACCACTGCCTCGGTAGGTTCAAGCACTGCCCTGACGCCGGCAACCATCACCAGTGGCTTCAACATGATGCTGCTGCCGAAGCTCCTGGACAAAGAGAACATGCTGCTGATGATCACGCTGAGCATCAGCAGCAAGCCCACCTTCAAGGACTTCGAAAGCAATGAATCGAAGATCCAGACCACGGACTATGACACCAAGAACGTTGCCCCAAAAGTACGCTTGCGCAGCGGTGAAACACTCGTCCTCACTGGGTTCGATGAGAACAGTGAAAACGCCGACAAGAGTGGTGTAGGGAGTGCCAGCTTCTTTGGACTGGGCGGCGGCCGCAAGCGCGCTACCACCCATAGCTCCCTGGTCGTACTGGTAACACCGATCGTTCTGCCCGACAGCCTGTCCAGCAGCTGGAGTATTCCTTACCCCCTCAGCAGCCCTCAGTTCAGTTTGAACGGAACCGCTCCCGTCTCCCGCACCCACTGCAGGCCGCCAATCAGCGTCTGCCAGATTCTTTGAGGTGCCAACAATGAGCACTGAAACTCAGTCGCCACGCATCTCCCGGGTGCAGATCCTGCACCACCGGGGCCGAGCATTTGTCACCGGATTGCGCTGGCACCCACTGGGCAGCGTGACTGGCCACATGAAGGAAGCTCGCCAGTTCGGTAAGGACAACAAACTCGATATCGTCACGATTCGACGTAACCCGCGAATTATCCAGGCCGGCTTCGTTGCTCGTACCGATGGTGTGACCAAAGGGATGTACTCCTTGGCCTCGACTCTGGCAGGCCAGCTCGGTGAGTCCTGGATAGCCGCGTGGAGAGTGAGCCCGAACGAGGATCGATACGCGCTCGTCGCTGTATACAAGGGCGGCATCATCCCTGGCTGTGACGTCATTGGCTCGGAAGTCGAAATCCGCCGCCGAGTGGCGCAACAGCGCAGCCGCGGGATTGAGTTTGAAGAGTGGTATTTGCCCACCGAATTCGACATGGGGGGCAAACCACTCGATGTCGATGAACTGCTCCAGCCGTCGAAGCTCAAACGCGAGTATCGACTACGTCCACTGGTGTTCGGGCTATCCAGAGCAGAGCTGTCCCAACTAGCAATCGCAGGAATCGTTGTTACAGCAGGGCTTATCGGTTGGTCACAGTGGAGCGCCTACCAGGACCAGGTTGAGCTGGAGAAACGCTTGGCGGCCGAGCAGAAGCGGCTCGAAGAACTCGCCAGGCTGGAGCGGGAGAGTGGCAACACTCAGTCTGCCCAAGCATTGGAGCACCCTTGGGCAAAACGTCCCTCGGTCGGAGACTTTGTGGACGGTTGCAGCAAGGTCATCTACTGGCTGCCCCCTAGCATCGATGGCTGGTTTTATGCCGACGCTGTGTGCGACGGCTTCCAGGTTTTGACCACCTACAACCGCACAGGCAACAGTACTGCTGCTGATCTCATCTCCGCTACAAAGGGTGTCTTTTCGGGTCCGCCTGCATTCTTTAACCAGGGTAATTCCGCGACGCTGCCTTACGCGATATCTCTGCCTGCAGCAGGTGACGAGCCACTTCTGAACGTAGCCGAAGCAACTGCGAACTTGACGTCTTCGCTTCATCGTTTTTCTCAAGAGCCGACGCTCACTGAAGTACCCGTTGCCGTGCCCCAAGAGCCCGCCCTGCCAGGACAACCGGCTCCTCCCCCGCCTCCGCCCCCTGAGTGGAGGCAGTTTGAATTGAAGTACAGCACAGGTGTGCTACCGCACGACTCGCTCACGGACGTACCCGTCCAGGGGCTGAGGTTGCGCGAAATCAAGGCCGAATATCAGGCCAACCATTTGATGTGGACTGTGACAGGTGATCTGTATGCGAAATAACGCCGTGGGCCTCTTGATCGTCGCGGCGTTCGCTACGAATGCCTTCGCGACCCCTTCGGAATTGTCTGGCATCAGCATTGGCGAGCTAGGGAAGGTACAGAGCGAGACAATTATGTTTAAGGCCAAGGCCGAACGAGCCAAGGCCGAGCGAGAGATGAAGGGCGAAGCAACGCCATCGGCTCAATCAATGAGCAATGGGGTAAGCAATCCCTTTCCTGCGCCTCAGCCTACTCAATACCTGCCCACTGAAAGCAAAGCAGCTGCCACCTTAGACCTCCCTGTGATCAAGGCCGTCACGGGCTCAGCTCGCAAGATGCAGGCGACCCTGCTCTATAGCAGCGGTATCGAGATTGATGCCTTCATCGGCCATGGGGTGCCTGGAGGCTATCGCGTTGCTCAGATCACGCTGGACGGAGTGACGCTAGAGCGGCAGGGCAAGCGATTTCCCTTGGGGTTTTCTGCGCAGGCCCCATCGGTAGCCATCCAGCCCCCTGCCCTCACTCAGCCGGCAAATGTCATGCCTGGCATGTTTCAAACCAAGCCCTGAGGTAGCGCCCAGTGACCATACTTACAGCTCCTAGTCCCCTCGACAGCCTTTCGGCTGACGCCGCCCCAGCAGCTCTGTTCGCCCCTGCCTACGCCGTCTTGACGGCTCCTGGGGGCAGGTTCGAGGTCAAACCGGAACTACGCCTTTTCTGTGCACTGACCGAAGACGGCACACTTCATGTGTCAACCCAGCACCAGACTGATCCATGGGTGATGGCCTTTATGGATCAACTCGACCATGCAGAGTTCGACTATAGGATCTCGACGTGCTCGATGACGGACATCAAAGCGCTTTACCAAACCTCCGCCCAAACCGGCGATGGGCTAGCACAAGTCGACACCGACCGTCAGGCTCATGCCTTGCAGATACTCGGCGATGCCCATCGCCGTGGGGCCAGTGACGTTCACATTGTCGTCGGCCATGACATCTCGAAGATCTTCTACCGCCTACATGGACTGCTCTGGGAGGCGCGCCAGGAGTCAAGTCTCGTCGGTCTGGAGCTATGTTCAGCGCTCTACAACAGCATGTGTGACGTCACCAAAGATCACTACCAACCGCAGATCGCACAAGACGCGCGCGTTGGTCGGGAATTCGTGCAACAGCTTGGGCTATTCGGAGCCAGGGTAGCTACGCGTCCGCTCGTCGACGGTCCGCTGATGGTCATGCGTCTTCTTTACGACGATCAAAGGAAGATGACGCTCGAAGACTTGGGCTTCTTGCCTGCGCAAATCGACCAGTACGCGCGTCTTCGCAGTCTGCCATATGGGGTGAACCTGATCACCGGCCCGACTGGCTCCGGAAAGTCAAAATCCCTGCAGGTGAACTTGAACCTGCTCCACGACGAGACGCAAGGTACGAGGCATATTCTGACCCTCGAGGATCCACCCGAGTATCCGCTGAAAGCCAATCAATCACCCTTGAGTAGCGGTGAGACTTGGAACCACGGAATTAAAAACTCAGTCCGCCTGGACCCAGACATCCTAATGTACGGAGAACTGCGGGACGTTGAGTCTGCTCAGGCCGCGTACAGCGGGGGCATGACGGGGCACCAGGTTTGGTCGACGTTGCACACGAACAACGCTGTCGCCTCCCTTCAGCGTCTGATTGACATGGGGGTGCCCAAGTACCTGGTGACGGATCCTGCCCTCACCACCGGCATCATCAATCAGTCACTTCTTCCAGTTCTCTGTCCTTCATGCCGCGTTCCATTGTCTGAGAGCCTCAGCTTGATTAATCCTGGTCTACTTTCTCGCCTGGAACAACTGGGGATCGTCGACCAGGTCAATCTGCGCGGCGAAGGCTGCTCATGCTGTAGAAAACTCGGTGTCGTCGATCGAACCGTGGTAGGTGAGGTGTTGCTCACTGACCTGCAGTTCATGGGTGTCTTTTCGGAACGAGGTGCCAGCGCTGCGCGTAGGCATTGGGTAAAGGAGATGGGGGGCATTACCAAGATTGCTCATGCCATCACAAAGATCGAAACGGGAATCATCGATCCTCGGCACGCTGAGACCATTATTGGCCCGCTCGACTTTGACCGCCAGTTAGTCGAGCTCTCCCATGCTTGATGCCCTCCAAGACTTTCGCGCTGGCTTGAAAGAGGCGTCCCGAGGATGGGTCGAAACCTTCTATGCCAAGCAATTTGGTAAGAAGGAGCGCGTCCAGTTCTATGAGAGCCTCATGGGCGTGCTTGAGGATGGCATCCCGATCGAGGTCGCTCTGGAGACGGTTGAAAAAGCCTTTAGCAATAGCGGCAAGGAGCTGCATCCGGTATCGATCATCTGCGGCGAGATCGCGATGACGGTGCGTGGTGGTAAGTCCCTCGCGCACTCCTGCAGGGTTCACGTCCCTTACGATGAAGCGTCACTGATCGAAACCGGAGAAGAAACCGGGAACTTGGTGCGGGCGTTTCGTGATTGCGTGCGGATCATTGAAATTCGCCAGCGAATTAGCCGGCTGGTCCGATCGGTAGTTGCACTCCCATCGTTGACCTGGAGCCTGATGTGGGCGCTCTTGTATGTCATTGCCCTGTGGATGGTCCCTTCCATGACAAGGCGATCAGATCCAGAGACCTGGACGGGTGTCCCAGCGCTGCTTTTCCACCTGTCGAACCTCGTCACTCAATACGGTTTGGTACTCCTGATCAGCCTGCTGGCGGTAATCGTCATGGCTGTAGCAACACTCCCCGTCTTTTGCGGGCTCAAGATCAAACCTAATAGCCCAACCTGGCAAGTCCAAGTGAGTAGGACTCTGCAAGTCGCGCGCCTGCGCGTTGAGTCATTCCCTCCCTGGTCTCTGTACAAGGTTCTGCACGGCTCGATTTTCCTGCTGAACATGTCGGTCATGCTGCGTTCCGGCATCAATCAGCTGGATGCCTTGGCAATTCTAAACAGGAGCGCTCCACCCTGGCTCCGTGAAAGGCTAGACGCCATTCACTACGGCGTCAGCTCAGGCAAAAACTTCGGTGAAGCTCTCAAGC
Source organism: Pseudomonas sp. ABFPK (assembly GCF_001586765.1). NCBI lineage: Bacteria > Pseudomonadati > Pseudomonadota > Gammaproteobacteria > Pseudomonadales > Pseudomonadaceae > Pseudomonas > Pseudomonas sp. ABFPK. The sequence continues at coordinate 172,974 of NZ_LQXW01000089.1, forward strand.
TCGCTGGACACCAATTTCCCGATGCGATGGCCATCCATTATTTGGAAGTTCTGGCGACACGTAAGGGATTTGCCGAATCCATGGAGCGTTTTGCCAATCGCTGGCTGGAGCAAACCCTCGTTCGCGTTGATGCAACTTCCAAATTCCTGATCGCCATGTCCTCCGTGTGCATGGGCGTCCTGATGATTCTCGTGGTCGTCGGGATCTTCCAGATGGCAGGTAGTGTGATGGATTCAACCAGTTTTTAAACAGTAACCAAGGAGTATCAAGCATGGTAATTCGTGCCAAACGTACACAGGCCGGCTTTCTGTCGATTGATGGTGTTTTCTGGATGATGCTGATCGCGGTTGCGCTCGGCTTCATCGTGTGGATGAGCTGGAGAATGATCGGCAATTCCGATGTCGCCATTGAACAAAGCAACATCAGCACCCTGATTGCAAACACCAAAAAGCTGAAAGGCTCAACTGGCTACGGAACCTCTGGACAGAGCCTGGTGACCTCTCTCATCAATATCGAGGGTACCGGTTCGATGGCTGTTTCCGGCACAACCTTGTCAAACCAATGGAATGGAGCTGTGACAGTCGTCAGCAACGGCATGACCTTCACCATCTCCGAAGCCAACGTTCCGAAAAGCGCATGCATCACCTTGGCAACCAAAGTGGCGAAAGACAAACAAACCACAACCACGATCAATGGCGGCACTGCTACCAAGGGTGAAGTAATGGCGGCTGCAGCAACCACCAGTTGCTCAAGCGATGCGAACACCATGACCTGGACCACTTACTGAAGGAGCTTAGGGTGAGTACCCTCTCCGAAGCCAACTTCGTCGACCTTTACCTCGGCGACGGTTTCGCAGACGTGAAGGGGCTGCCTGGGCAGCCCACTCGTGTTCCCGCCCCTCACGAATGGGGAGGCGAAATTGATCAACTGCGCGATCGCTGCCAAGAGCACTTCAACAAAACGCAAGAGCCCGAGTTCTCGCTGATTTTTGATGGTGCAGTTTACCGAGTCACTCAGCTTCAGGATCTCCACGCTCAGTCGCTCTTTGTACTGAGCAGGTCTGTGGTTCAGATTCTCCCGCTGGACGATCTCGGGCTACCTGATGAACTTCATATAAGTCTGTTCAACCCTGGCATCCGAGGGCTGATATTCATCTGCGGTGAAATGGGCTCCGGCAAGACCTCAAGTGCCGCCTCGATGGTCGCAGCAAGGCTCCAGGAGCTCGGGGGGATGGGGTTAACCGTCGAGGATCCTCCCGAACCTCTGCTGCATGGTGAGCATGGGCTTGGGCGCTGCATCCAGATTCCTGTATCCCGTCGCCAAGGTGGATACGAGGAAGCGTTGATACGTGCGCTAAGAACGCGCGCGGAGATTCTAATGGTGGGCGAAGTGCGCGATACACCAACAGCCGCGCAAGTTGTCCAGGCTTCGATCAATGGTCATTTCATCATCTGCACCGGGCATGCCGGCAGCGCCACTAAAGGCATTGAGCGACTGGCCTCGCTGGCACAGCCACTGATCCCCAACGCGAAAGACCTACTGGCTCAAGGACTCATTGCCGTAATCCACCAGGTCCTGATCCCCGACGCATCTGGCTTCAAGCGACTGAAACTTGAATGCCTGTCTCTGGTTGGACCGGACGCACCCGGTATTCGCGAAAAGATCCGTGCTGGCCAACTGCAGATGCTCGAGCAAGACATCGCCAACCAATCCTCCAGGAGCCTCTGGAATGATCAATAAACGCAATCAGGCAGGGATGCTCGCCGTCGACGCCGTCATGGCATTGCTCGTGCTCTCTGTGCTCATCACCCTGGGCTCCGTGTGGATCATCAAGCAGATGGACGCCCAGGACTTCAGGATAGCTGCAGACAAGCAGAGGGCGGTCGCTGACGCGGTCAGCAAGTATCTCAAAGACAACTTCAGTACTGTCCTGGCGAGCGCCACCGCTACGAATCCGGTGCAGATCACAGTACCCATGCTTCGCAACACAAACTTCCTGCCGGCCGGGTTCACTGACACCAATGGGTTTGGGCAGACGATCGTTGGGCTGGCTCGCAAGCCGAATGCCAACCAGTTGGAAGCAATCGTTCTCACCACTGGTGGCCAGGCCATATCGGAGCTTGGCATTCGAACAATTGCAGAGAACCTGGGCGGCCCGGGCGGCTTCATTTCTTCAAGCAATACCAATGTAATTCAGGGGGTGCGCGGTGGCTGGCAAGTGACCCTGAGCAACTACGCCATCAACCCCGGCGCCGGCCATACCGCAAGCGCCCTGTTCCTAATGGATGGCCAGCTCGCCAATGACTATCTGTATCGCAATGCGGTGCCGGGCCACCCCGAGCTGAACAGCATGAACACCGACCTCAGCATCGGAGGCCACAACATCGACAACGCAGCTGCCATCACTGCATCTGGAAATGTGACAACCAGTGCCGACGTTAATGCTCGGAACTTGACGGCGACAAATACCGTGACGGCAACCACCGCGAACATCACTGGGGAAACCTATACGGGTGGCTGGTTCAGATCACGTGGTGACACTGGCTGGTACAACGAAAAGTGGGGCGGAGGCATCTACCAGTCGGATCCTGACTGGGTGCGTATCTACAACAACAAGGGCCTAGCTACGGGTGGAGCGGTCGTCGCGGGACAGCTCCAATCCTACGGCAGCATCAGCGCGTCAGGCCGACTCACGACAGGGGAGTATCTCTCGATCGGTGGCCAGGCTGCTGAGGGCGCCGCCTGCAGCGACAACAGCTTGATCGCTAAGAACGCTGCCGGCCAAACCCTATCCTGCCAATCAGGGGTATGGCGCTCCGCCACCAGTACAGCGCCTAAGTGCACGGCATACACCATCCCCGGATACGCCGCCAACGACGTGACCACGTACGCTTGCCCTGCGGGCTACACCAAGATCGGGTGGGACACCCACGGTCAGAATTGGCGCTCCAGCACGACTCCCGGAATCATCATTGGCTCCAATGATTATTCGACAATCTTCTGCTGTCAGTTCTGACAAATCGGCCCCCCGCGGAAGCAGAAACAATTCAACAGAAACGATGGCTTTATGCCACTCACGGTAAAGGTTATCATTGCTTCCCCCCTTACAGAGAACCAAAGCAGCGCGTACAAGGATTTAGTCGTGAGCAGCATACATTTTGATGTAGATGCAGTTTATTGCATCTCGCTAGACACTCGGAACGATCGACGTCAGCTCTTCAGAGAAAGCGTCGGAAATGTGATCAATAACCAAGTTATTTTTCATGTCGTTCAAAAACATCAAGACCCCAAACAGGGTTGTTATGAGTCACATCAACAGTTAGCTCAGCTAGCCCTTGAGCAAGGGCTCGAGCGTATCCTGATATTTGAGGATGATGTCAAACCCTATGACCTGAAACCTTTTCGAATTAAATGGATCAACCGGTTCATGCGTCGGCACCGATTCGAGGCATTGCACTTGGGATACTCCATGGGCCGAACCTGGCTCACATGGTTCCCATTTATCGCTCGCGGTCGGGTCGTAGCACTGCATGCATATGTGCTATCTCGTGAGGGCTGCGAGATCCTTGCAGCGACTCCTTATGATGGAACACCTGTCGACGTTGTATTCAAAAATCACATTCGCCAACATTGTGCCTTTCCTATGATGTTCCGGCAACACGCCGCATGTGTAACAGGGAGTGATCTGGAGCAAGTGGTAAAAAATGAGGATGAATGGTGGGAACGCAATTGGCGTAAACACTGGCGTTCCCCACTCAAGAATATGTGGAAAACACTGCTGCGTTTGAATTTTTGACGATCCTTCATCGAAGTAGAATTCAATGAGAGAAAATTCAGGCGCAGCCTTGACTTTTCTGATTATCCCCATGAATGAGTCATGTAGAACTGACCATACCCCTCAGCAATATGAGGCAATACAATGTCATTCAACTGGATCGTCATAACCATTCTTCTGATAGCCGTAGGAATCGCCGCTACGCAAGAGGAGCAATCACTGCAACTATCGGACTACGCCACGATTGATTCAGTCAGTCGAAGCTTTCTTGTATACCGGTCAGCGGCAGCTCAGTATGCCGTGGCTCATCCTTCATATACGGGCACACCTGCGGACACAGCGCTAACACTTCCATCCTGGTTCGCTAAGCCCTCAGGTGTATCCGCGTACCTGGTGGCAGGACAGAGCTATACCTACTTTACCGGCACCGTGCCATCAGGACTACCGGCAGTACTTGCCGAAAGAACCCAATCGATCTCCGTCGGTGTTAAGCTTTCTGGGGTGCTGTACTCGCCGATTGCAGGTGCGACCACAATCACGATCCCGTCCCCCATTCCAGAAGGCGCGATCGTAGCGCTTAACTGAAGAAATCTGGCTGCTTGGGCGTATCGGCTTGCATCTGTGCGTAGCTGACAACATAATGCCATTAGTGACGGTTCAACCCCGCTGGCTACTGACGGTCATCAGTAGCGCCCAGGTGTTGCGGTTCGCCTCAACACCAACCGTAAGCACGCTATAGCTCCGGGAAGGGCGTGCGGATCTGGTTGAAAACTCTCCCTGCGTCTCCCTGCTCTCCCTAGTCGCGCAGCCGTCTAACTCGTGATGATCGAGTTCAAAGGCACATAGAGTTTCAAGAGATTCGGTGCTTCTTTGCTCTAAGGGTCACTCTGGTGATGTGACCCCTCCTCTTTTCTCCCATTGGGTAGCCTGATGGACTTGGCGACAGGTCAATCAGGCTACCCAATGGGTAAGCTTCCCCCTGCCGGTGGCCCGCCGGCGATAAGCAGGGCTCCTTTTGTGCGCGGATGCGTGCCTCACGTTTACTGGCCAAAGCCACGAGAATGGCCAGGTGCTGCGAATCGAAGCGATCAATGCCCAGGGATCGACGGTTCCCTCACAGGTGGCTCCTTACACAATTTTTCTCAGCACGGCTGGAGTCACCCTCCAGCCGGTGTAGTCTCCCCCTTCCCTACTGATTTGCGCTCACATGCCTATCCGCCGCAGCGGGATACCGTGGCACTTGCATTGTCACAACTGACAAGAGATACAGCGTAAACAAGCGTACAAACCCTACGTCACCGAGGATTTTCACATTCAGGGGATCAGGTGTACTTGAGACATACCAGAATAAAATGCATAGGCAATATGCAAGGCCAGAGCCTCCTATGAACACCCCCATATTGGCGTAATCTCCCTCAGGGAGACTGAGATTAAAACGCCCGATCGTAATCAGCCAGCCAATCACAAGAAGATATGACATCAGCATTGCACTTGGGATAGAAAGAGCGGCAATTGAGAAAGGATCATCCAGCGGCGAAAACTCAGGGAATGCCGTAAGCAGCGTCAATGCCACAAACACGATCAACAATGATCGACTATTAATTTTTGTAAACCAGTCCAGAACGTCCTTCATTCACCACTCCCATCTCGTCACAATGCACGGCATCACGGTGCAGCTTCACTGAACCGCCCACCTAACTCCGCCCCGAATATACCCTTATTTAACATCGCGTCAACGCCAGCAGATCAGCCACCATCAAGAAAGTTGTTCCAGAAATCTAAACCCTGAGGTATATTGAATATACGAGATCAATTCATCTCGGCATCTCGCCAACATCAACTCAACCAAAAGAGCAGTGCAACTGCCTTTGATTATAAGGATCACCTCATGGAATCGCTGGAAAAATTGCGTCTTCGCGACGAAGTTGCCCCTTTCGACTTTACCCGAATTGAAGGGGAAATTCCGACCTACATTCTTATCGATGGCGAAATCTCATCCCTTGCCAAAGAAGAAATGAAAAACAACCAAGGTTTTTTTGAGAAGCTCGGCCGTGACATTGGCCTGCTGAAGTCCCAGCCCAGCTGGGAGGGATGGGATGGCTGGGGAGCCGGATTCAAACTCAAGTGCGCAGCACTGCACCAGGCAGGCTGGACCTTCAAAGATAACCATGAGCCTTATGCTGAAGCCGCGCGTGCATATGAGAAGGTGCGCCAAGCACTGCTTTCACCTGACTGCAAATCCCCTGCCGACCTGCTGCGACTGCTTGGGTAACGGCGTATCCTGCGTGAGTCGTCGAGCGTTGCCGGCTTGACACAACCCTCTACGGCTCCGATGATTAGGTCGTGATCTGCTGACGTCGTCAGCAACATGCCCCATGCAGTTCGGATCTGGAATACTGCAGCACATATCATGTGCGATCCTCCCAAAGGTCGTTTCGCTTCTGGTAGCACGACCGATCGGCTCAAACCGATAGAAGCCCCTTCCGCAAACCTAGCGGGGAATTCACTTCCCCGTCAGGGCCAGTGTTTCTCCGCATTTCTAAACCGCAGGAGAAACACCATGGCTCCAATGTCCGCACCTACGACAAGCTTCCGTTTTGGCTATGCGCTTGGCACCCTCACTCGAGAGTTCCTGCGTTCGATCAAACGGCCAGCTCGGCTTGCCCCTGTTCAAACTCAGCCCGCTCCGATTCTTGCGAGTGCTTTTCAAGCCCGTAACGACTGGGATGAATTGTCCAAAACCCCGACCATTGCTCGCCGGGGCATAGACTTGAACCGCTGGTATGAGGAAAACACCACACAGGCCAAACCGATGAAGCCGAAGCGTAAGCGCAGCAATGCGCGCAAGGCCCCAGCTCCCGCAGCTCTGTTTGTCGGTCCGCTACCAAAATTCGGCTCCCTGAATGAACTCATAGCCTGATCTCAAATCCCCCACCCCATCGGGAACCTTCCCGATGGGAAGGCTTTCCGATTTTGTAAGGAAAGCTATGGCATCCACAAAACGCGCCGCAATAGCGGACGACCTTCGCAAGATCGGCACCACTGCAGTTGCCGCCGCCCTCGTGGGCATCTTCCTCAGCACCAACCGGCTGCTTACTGCTTTCGCCCTGGTTGTAGGTGTTGTAATCTGGGTACTAGGTATTTACCTGACGCCGGAGGACTGAGCATGAGCCAAACTACATTCGGTATCGTCCTGCTGACAGCCCTGCTTGTATTCTGCTTGGGCCTGGCCGCTTGGGCGGATTGGCCAAACGTCAAACGTCATTGCCAGAAGATGCTGCGTGTGCACTGAACGTTGTTCCCCTTCAAACCCTCCCTCTGGAGGGTTTTTTCATTTCAGGGCTTGACAAAAAATCCACCCGTTTCCATCCTTTGAGTCGTGAGCTGCTGACGTTGTCAGTGACCCAAGCCCGAGCAGTCAAGATCTGAAAGACTGCCACACCCTCTGAGGTGCTGATCCCCCAAAAATCGCCCAGCTTCCGGTAGCGCGATTGATCAATCTCACGATTGATGGAAGCCCACCAAACTGCTACGCAACTCAACCCATGCGGGGAATACTTTCCCCCCCTGGGCGAAGTGTTTCTCCGCTTTCACTATTGAAACTGGAGAATCACCATGAGCAACCAATCCAACGACGCAAAATTCTTCGACCTGCACACCACTGGCATCGGTTACCTCAACCGTATCCGCGAAGTTAAGCCTCGCGGTAAAGGCAAGCCATTTTGGGCCGCCACTGTTGCAGCCCTCCGCGGTTCGACAGAAAACGCTGAGTACACCTATATCGACTGCAACGCTGTCGGCGCCGAAGCAGAAACCCTGATCAAACGCTGCCAACAGGCCGTTGATGCCGGAAAGAAGGTGCTTGTCTCCTTCCGTATCGGAGATATCTGGGCGGATGCGTTTACCTATGAAAAAGGCGAGAAGAAAGGCCAAGCCGGCGCAAGCCTCAAAGGTCGGCTTCTCTATATCGGCTGGATCAAAGTTGATGGCAACCTCGTTTATGAGGCAAAGCCGAAAAACGCCACCCCGTCCGCTGACAATCAGGGACAACGTGAGCAATCCGTGAATCAAGGACAGCCAGTCGCCGACCAGTTCGGTGAACAGCTCGAGTCTGACCTCGGTAATGATCCTTCCCAGCAAGCCAACCAGGCTGCATAACCCCTATCAAGGCGCTGATCTCAGCGCCTTCACTTTCTGCCACCGTAAACGAATTCTGTTTTGGTTCACTGTCGTTGACAGTGCCTCCCGGAGCCAGGGTTTAAGGCTCCAGCGCGTTGCGTCAACCCACCCAAGATCGCCTAGCACTCGACAGCGCGATCGCATCACCTAGTGATGGAGTGCCTTGTACTTTACCGACCCGCGGGGATCTCATCCTCGCGGGCTGAGGCCTCGCTCATTTTGGAGACCTCTAATGTCTATACCCTCCGCCTCAACCGAGGCATACCTCACCCTTCCAGTTGTCCTGGATAACGCAGCGTGGATGCGTGCGGTCTATCTCGAAAACCCTGACCGGGTAGCCGAAATGAGCCAACGCCTCGCCACCGTCGTACAAACGGCGTGGCAAGAACTCAAGCAGCAACCCCTGGCCAAGGCATTCACCTTCGGCGTGTACACAAAGCGCCATACTGGCCGCCAACGTGACTGGGTTGCCCTCGCTTTGCGAGTCGTCACCCCCGAGAACGAGCCTGCCTACATCCAGATCCAGCTGCCGCCCACAGCAGACCCCGCCTGACACAGCCAGTTAATCACCCAGAGGGGGCACCCTCTGGGGTGGCTTCCTCTCAACCAGGAGCACGCCACATGGCACAATCATCCAACCCATTCAACACCGCTGCCAGCGATAACGCTATGACCCATCCCTGCTGCAGCCGAGCGTTCGAAATCGCCTCTGCACACTTGCCCGAGGAAGACTGGGCGGACCTACAGGCACTCGCTGAAAGTGCTGATACAGCTCTGCTTCAATTCGAGTGCTTCACCCTGCCCGACAGTGACGCCATCGGCTTCAAGATTCTCAGCACGCCCTGGACAGACCAACATCTGGGACGGTACTGGGGGTACGACCTGTCGACACTTCAAGCTCTGCAAGCCGCCGAGGGCTTTAGTGAAGATACCGTCCAAGTACTCACTCTCGCCGCTCAGGCTGAGGTGAGGTTCCTGGTCATAGACCCCAACAGCAACGTTCTCAACGGTCTGCCTCTGTTCGACTGCTGATCACCTTCCACCTCCCGGGGAACGCCCGCTGGGAGTTCCCCATGCTTTACGGGGAGCGCAAATGATCTCCATCACTGGCCAGCTGGCCATCCGCACAATCTCCGGCCGACTTGGACTCTTCAACGTCGGCCGCCTAAGCACCTCGATCGGCGAGTTCACGATCAAGGATGCTCTCTTGGACCAGTACCAGGAGGGCAAATACCGAGGTGACTTCGCGATCAAGCAAATTCGGCCCTCGTATTACTCACACGGAGGTCGACTTGTTGTCGAGATCAGGGCTGAACTCGAGGGCATGAACCTGGAGGATGTCACTGGCCTCAGTCGAGAAGACGAAGAACACCTGCCGACAAACGTCCCTGATCCCCTTGAGGAAGATAGGGCGCAAACTGCACCACCACAGCGTCGGAGTCCTAGTGCTCCCCCGCCACAGCCGCCAATCAGCAACTCCGCCTCGGATCAGCCCTTCGGGATGGATCCGCCGGCGCCACCGATCGCTGACGACACCGATGCCGAGCTGTTCGGCACGGTATGGCCATTGAACGAGACCGTTAGGCTCGATACCACCGTAGACCGGCAACGTCTGCGCGCTCAATGCACGCGGCTGGACCAGCTCGGCTACACCATGGACTTCAAGACCCAAACCTGGACCAGGACTTCACCTTGAGTCGACCATCCAGGCCAACGTCGTAATCACATCCACTACACCCTGAGGGGCCTCCTCAGGGGGCTCCGTTTTCCTACCTGGAGCACCACTATGAACGCCATTTTCAAAAGCCTGAGCAAGCAAGCCCTCGCCAATATTGAAGACCAACTGTCCAACAACGAGGTGTCGACCGACGGCGAGCTCATCGACTTCTTCATTGAAGCGCTGGAGCTCACACTGGAGCAAGCCGAGGCCGCTGTACGCCTTCGCGACCAGTACCGTATGCAGATATTCCTCGAAGGTCACGGCCCACTGCATCAGCAACAAGCCCAGGTTTTCGATCCAGTCACCCAGTCTTTCAACTGATAGTCCAACCACCCCAGGGGGCGTTCACGCCCTCTGGGGCGTACGCCTTCACTCCGGAGGCGATCATGCATTCAACACACCTGTTCCAGATCGAGGAATGCCCTGACCTGTACGTCGACGCTTGTGTGTGCGACGAGCAGCGAAACCTCGTGTTCCTTTCAGCCTGGGGCCGCGACACCGCCCTCCAGGAGTTCCTCGCCAGGCTCACGCTTGGCCGAGAAGAAAATGGTCTGGACCAATTCCACATCCTCGTAGACGGTCGAAGCATCCCCGTTTTCCCCAACCAAGACCTGCTGGAGAAGCGCACGACGCGCCAGTTCCGCGGCACGCTGTTCGGCAGCATGTTGCACCTCTGGCTGTTCGATCGGCGAGCCTCTGCCCCCGACCTGGCCAATCACTTCGCTTTCGCGCTCCTGGAGCGCAATGAAGCCCTACACCACCGGCTCTGGCCACTGGTGATGGACACTTGCCCACTCCCCCTTCTCCCCCACTGGCGCGAGCCCGTGATGGACGTCCTAACCCAGCAACAGATGCTCGTCTCCCTCCCCGGGGCGATCGGCAATGTCTGTGCCTGGCGACTCGCCATGAAGCTCGACGTGCTCGAGCCTGCTCTCGGCGCGCTGATTCGCCAGGGCGCACTGACCACTGAAGCTCAGGCCTAGGCCTGAGCACACCTACTCACTCAAGGAACCCTTATGGCTCTAATGTTTCCGCGCCTGGCGCGTAACTTCGCTCGCAACGGCTACTACCCCACGGATGAGGTCACCCTCGAACGCACGCTGCAGGCCCTCACACCTTCCCTCTCGGGCAGGATGAGGATCTGCGACCCATGTGCTGGAGAGGGTGTGGCCTTGGCTGAAGCAGCCCACATCTTGGGCCGTGACCAGGTCCAAGCGTTTGCCGTCGAGTTTGATCGCGAACGGGCAGAGCACGCGCGCGGCCTGCTCGACCGGGTGCTGCACAGCGACCTCTTCGACACCTTGATCAGCCGCCAGTCATTCGGCTTGCTCTGGCTTAATCCACCCTACGGTGACCTGGTCGCTGACCACTCCGGTGCCTCCCAGTACCAGGGGAGCGGTCGCCGGCGTCTGGAGAAGGCCTTCTACCAACGCTGCCTACCGCTTCTGCAGTACGGCGGCACAATGGTCCTGATCATCCCGCACTACGTGCTGGACGACGAACTGACGGGATGGCTGAGCAATCACTTCGCCGAGCTACGCATCTACAGCGCAGCGGATCCCACCTTCAAGCAGGTGGTGATCCTCGGCATCCGTGTCCGCCGGCAAGATCTGGCCCGAGCCGAGATCAACCAGGTGAGAACTCACCTGCAGGCGATCGGCGCTGGACAACAGGCCGAGGAGATCCCGGCCACCTGGCCATGGGAACCGTACCTCGTCCCGTCGGCAACCAGCGAGCTGGAGCACTTCTACCGCATCACACTGGAGCCAGAACAATTCTCCACCGAGATCCTGCAGTTGCGGGGCCTATGGCCAGATTTCAACCTGCACTTCGGGCAAGTCGGCCTACAACCCCGAGCCCCGGTCCGCGAGCTATCTCGATGGCATCTCGCACTGGCCTTGGCTGCCGGCGCAATCTCCGGCGTTGTACGTTCAAAGTCGGGACGGATCCTGGTCGTGAAGGGTGACACCTACAAGGACAAGGTACGCAAGACCGAATTCACCGAGGACGAAGAAGGGAACGTCTCAGAAGTCAGGATCCTCACAGATCGGTTCATCCCAATCATCCGCGCCTGGGAAATGACCCCAGCGTCATTGAATCTCGGCCAAGTGCTGATCATCAGCTCATCACCAGCCCACATCGACAACGCACCTGCAACTGAGGGACCAGCTGCAACGCCATTATTTAATCCGGGGCAGATCGTGATGACCGCCGCTGTCAGCAACCTGGTGGAAACCGGACAACTCAACCCAACCCCCGCGCTGAAACGCCACCTGGCGGGTGACTGGGGGGACCTGTGCGATGAAGATCGAGCCTCCAACCAGCTTGCACTGACACACGGAGACCGCTTGCTCTCAAGCTATGACATCGACGCCGGCGATGAATCCAGGCTCTGGATCATTACCGAGGCCGACCGCAGCTCCACCACCTTGCTGCTTCCCAACGACTACTGATTTTCGCCATAACGGCGCCCCCTTCACCCCCAACCCCCAGGGTATGCCTATACCCGTCGGGTTATGTGCATGCCCTGGATTCGACTACAGGAAATGCACATGAACGCAATCAGCCACCCGGCCGCTTCGGTCGGATCTCCCCTGAACATCAACCTCACCGACTTCATCGACGAGTTCGGCGACGAACTCCTAGAGTCACTCAACCGTTCCAATCCTCCGGTCTACACCGGCAGCATCAACGAACAGCGCCAGGCCGTGATGGCGAATCTCAAGCGCACGCCATTCGTGGCGCAAGCTGAGGTTGTCCAAGCCATCACGGCGCTGCTGCTTGATCGCAACGAGCAAGCTGCGATTATCAACGCCGAGATGGGTACCGGGAAGACCATGATGGCCATCGCAGTTGCATCCGTGATGCATGCGGCCGGCTACCGTAGGACGCTCGTCATCTCACCACCACATCTGGTTTACAAGTGGCGCCGCGAGATCCTGGAGACCACACCGGAAGCCCGCGTCTGGGTGCTCAATGGCCCAGATACCCTGGTCAAGCTGCTCAAGCTGCGCGACCAGTCGGGGCAAATTTACGATGGCCGCCCGGAGTTCTTTATCCTCGGCCGCGTGCGAATGCGTATGGGATTCCACTGGCGGCTCGCCTGCGGGAAGAAGCGCGGCGCCGGCGGCCAACTGCTGGCGATCTGTCCAGATTGCGGCCAAGTCCTCGAGGACCTGGAAGGCAACCTGGTCACCGTGGCTGAATTCGAACGTGGTGATCGCCGGCGTAATTGCACCGCCTGCAATGCTGCCCTCTGGACGCTTATGCGCCCAGGGAAAGCTGATGCAGGCGACCGCCACTCGACAATCCTGAAGTCGATGTGTCGGATACCCACGATCGGCCCGGTCCGGGCGGAGCGACTACTCAATGACTTTGGCGAAGACTTCCTGGCCTCCATGCTGGTAGATAACGTGTCCGAGTTCATCAACCTGATGGACCCCAAGGGCAACTTCATCTTCAGTGACCGCCAGGCCAAGCGCATGGAGCGTGCAATGGCCAACATCGAGTTCGGCTTCGGTGAGGGCGGCTACCAACCGACGGAATTCATCAAGCGCGTGCGACGTGAAGTCGCCTGAGTAATTGTTCCAACGGGGGCAACCCCGACGAGGAACCTGATGTTCCGTCATCAGTAGCCTACCGGCACATGCAGGACTGGTAACGGTCTTGTGTGAAGCTGCCGGGACAATGTAGCTGGGCCTTCGGGCCGCGCCGCTGCCGTGAGGCAAGGCGTTACCTGCGAGCATCAATGCGGGTACGGCGCTAGGCTGGGTGGTATGACCAACGCAAGTGAACTGCTGTTAAACACCGTTATGAATGACAAGCCAAAGATGCTGACAGGCTTGAACCAAAAGGTATGCGGTCGGTTGCTCTTTATCCGTTTTGGGGGCACACGGACATCATGACCGCCGGTGGAAAGGCAGGGTCTAACCCATCTCGTTACTCAAGCGAAACACGGTAAGCCCGTATCGCTGCCCTTCGGGGCAGGCAGACCGTAAGGAATGCTGTTGGTGGTGCGGGTAAAGGAATGTGGAGAAAGCGAATGCCGTCCTGTAATGGGACGGATAGGGGTTGAGCCGTAAGGCGACATCATCCCACGCGAAAGCGGGCAGACTTCCACTTGGTCTTTCTCTACGAGAAAACTTGTCCAACCTTCTACAAGAGGGAATTGCAGATGACTACGCAAGAAATTGCTTGCGCGGGTGCGCCCTCACACGAATCGGTCACATGGCACAGCATCGACTGGGCTGCGTGTCACCGTGAAGTGCGAAGGCTCCAGGCGCGTATCGTAAAGGCGACTCGGGAAGGAAAACACGGCAAGGTGAAAGCCCTGCAGTGGATTCTGACCCACTCGTTCAGCGGCAAAGCATTGGCCGTCAGACGAGTCACCGAGAACCAAGGTAAGAAGACGCCGGGCGTGGATGGCATCACATGGTCCACCCCGGAAGCCAAGTCTCAAGCCATGTTGTCAATCAAGCGGCGCGGGTATCGTCCCCAACCGCTGAAGCGTGTCTATATTCCTAAAGCCAATGGGAAGATGCGGCCGCTGGGTATCCCGACCATGAGAGACAGGGCGATGCAGGCGCTATACCTGCTGGCTCTTGAACCCGTGGCCGAGACCACAGCGGACGGACGCTCGTTTGGGTTCCGACCGGAGAGGTCCACGGCGGACGCCATCGAACAGTGCTTCACGGCACTGTCCAAGAAGGTGGCACCGCAGTGGGTTCTCGAAGGCGACATCAAGGGCTGCTTCGACAACATCAGCCATGACTGGCTCATGGGTCATGTACCGACGGATCGCGAGATTCTGAGGAAGTGGCTCAAGGCCGGATACATGGAAGATCGGCAACTTTTTCCAACAGAAGCTGGTACCCCGCAAGGGGGCATCATCTCGCCAACTCTGGCGAATCTCGTCCTCGACGGGCTGGAAGCCAAACTGGATGCTGCGTTCGGAAGAAAGCGGTACGCCAACGGTGTACAGACCCGTTTGATGGTCAACTATGTGCGGTATGCGGACGACTTCATCGTGACAGGACGCTCGAAAGAGCTACTGGAACAGGAGGTCATGCCGATCATCGAGGACTTCATGCGGGAACGGGGGCTCACGCTCTCACCCGAGAAGACCAAGATCACGCACATCGACGAGGGCTTCGATTTCCTCGGGCAAAACGTGCGCAAGTACAACGGCAAGCTGTTGATCAAGCCGTCGAAAGCGAACGTGGCGACCTTTTTGGAGAAAGTGCGCTCGGCGGTCAAAGGCAATAAGGCGCTGGATCAGCCTCGGCTGATTCGGATGCTCAACCCAATGATCCAAGGCTGGGCGAATTATCACCAGCACGTCGTGTCCAAAGCGACGTTCGCGCGTGTCGATCATGAGATTTGGCGTGTGTTGTGGCAGTGGGCCGTTCGTCGGCATCCGCAGAAAAGCAGCGTCTGGATCAAGCAGCGCTACTTCCACTCCGTAGGCACCCGTAACTGGGTGTTTGCGGCGGCGACGGGTGAAAGGTTCCCTGATGGGAACCCCATCCTGTCGTCACTGCGGAAGGCAACGGATACGCCCATTCGGCGACACCGGCCAATCAAGTTGGAAGCCAATCCATTCGACCCGACGTGGGAGACGTACTTTGAGGAGCGTGTAAGCCTCAAGATGCAGAACTCACTGCGGGGCAGGAAGAAGCTCATCAACCTCTGGTTGGCACAGGATCGTCGTTGTCCGATCTGCCAAGAGTTGATCACGCAGGAGACGGGGTGGCATGTCCACCACATCATTCGGCGGGTCGATGGCGGAAAGGATGGGAACACCAATCTCATCATGGTGCATCCAAACTGTCATAACCAGATTCACGTCAATGGTCTCAAGGTGGTGAAGCCGGTCCGCGAAAGCGGGCTTTGAAAGGCTTGAGCCGTATGAGGGGAAACTCTCACGTACGGTTCTTAGGGGGGGATGGGCCAGCAATGGCCTGTCCCTACCCGACTACCTACCCGATGGTTTCTTCGATCTGCTCGTGGTCGACGAGGGGCATGAGTACAAGAACAGTGGTTCGGCCCAAGGCCAGGCCATGGGCGTTCTGGCAGCCAAGGCGCGTAAAACCTTGCTGCTGACTGGGACACTGATGGGCGGCTACGCTGACGACCTGTTCTACCTTCTGTTCCGCGTACTTACCCAGCGCATGATCGAGGACGGCTACCGGCCCAGCGCGCGTGGCAGCATGGCTCCTGCAGCTATGTCGTTCATGCGCGATCACGGTGTGCTCAAGGACATCTACACCGAGCGCGACGGCGATTCGCACAAGACGGCCAAGGGCAAAAAGCTCTCGGTACGAACCGTGAAGGCCCCAGGCTTTGGCCCGAAAGGCATACATCGGTTCGTGTTGCCTTTCACCGTGTTCCTGAAGCTCAAGGACATCGGTGGCAACGTGCTGCCCAGCTACCAGGAAGAGTTCGTCGACGTGGAGATGTCGCCGGAGCAGACCTCGGCCTACCAGCGCTTGGCTGGGACACTGACAACGGCACTCCGCCAAGCCCTGGCACGCCGCGACACTACCCTACTGGGTGTGGTGCTTAACGTGCTGCTGGCATGGCCGGATTGCTGCTTCCGATCAGAGATTGTCAAACATCCACGCAGTCGGGACACACTGGCGTACGTGCCGGCGCTGTTCAGTGACGATGAGCTGATGCCAAAGGAGCAGGCGCTGTTGAACCTGTGCCTCGATGAAAAAGCGAAGTGCCGCAAGGTCCTCGCCTACACAGTGTACAGCGGGACACGCGATACAACGTCCAGGTTGAAGAACGTCCTCGAGCAGGCAGGCCTGAGGGTTGCGGTACTGCGAGCCACGGTTGAAACGGCTCGGCGCGAGGACTGGATCCTCGACCAGGTCGACCGCGGCGTCGACGTGTTACTCACTAACCCGGAGCTGGTTAAGACCGGGCTGGACCTGCTGGATTTTCCGACCATCGCGTTCCTGCAGACGGGGTACAACGTGTACACCCTGCAGCAGGCCGCACGGCGTTCGTGGAGGATCGGGCAGAAGCACCCAGTGCGGGTGATTTTCTTCGGCTACGCCGACAGTTCGCAGATCACCTGCCTGCAGTTGATGGCGAAGAAGATTGCTGTGGCGCAAAGCACTTCAGGTGATGTTCCTGAATCTGGTTTAGACTCACTGAACTCGGATACGGAATCCGTCGATATTGCGCTAGCACGAAAACTGCTAGAGCGTTAGTACAAGGCCACCCTAAGGTGGCCTTTTTTAATCATTTAAAAGCATTATACGAGAGTATGAACCAAGGCCACCTGCTCATTAGATAAGAGATTATGATTTATAGCCCTGGTTGCAAAGTACCGCAACGCTGGCATTCTAGAATCTCGAAAAATCCCCTCAAAGCCTTTCAAGTTAACGTATCGACACAGCCTTTTTAGATACATCAATTCAGTCTGCACCTTCCCAGTAAGGCGTTGCAAAGTTGAGCTATGCCTAAAAAGTTTGAACAAACCCTCTACTTGCTCCTCTTTTTCCAAGAGCTCCCACAATGCTGCATGGCTTTGCATAAACATTTGACGCTGTCTTTGACTGCAAGAATATGTATAAGCATCAAGAAGATCTTGAATTCTTTTAGGATTTATATCCACCTCAAGCTCTATAGCCAGTTCAAACCACCATATTCTAGCTCGCATCATATTGAAATGATCACCATCTTTAGCTGCAAGCTCAGCGAGCTTGTAGTACTCATCCAACTGCACTCGAGGGTCATTAATTTCTGCTATAATATCTAGCCTGATTGTATTGGAAGCAAGTTTCGCACCTTTAGCCCGCGCCTTATCAGCCAACTCAACCAGCCGCTTATACTTATGCTCATCATCAGAAAGTCCAACAAGGATGCTTTCAGCATGAAACCGCGATGATACAGCACGCTTAATCTTCATTACGGAATTAGCGAACTCCTTCGCTCGATCAACGTCCTCGAGATTTTCATAGGCATAGGCCATGTTTATATATAGCGAAGCTCTAACCTCAGCTGGGTTCTCTTCTTTAAGAAGTCGTTCACACTCAGCAATTGCCTCCTCATACTCCCCGAGCATTCTGAGTGACCGTGCAAACTGAAGCCGTATATTCTTAACAAAATGATGCTCATCATACTCCGAGAGCTTAGGAAGCAAAGCACGACACAAGCGCACGACGAATAGATATTTACCCGCCTCAGCCAATCGCTGTAAATAATCGTGCAAAACCTTTATTCGATCAACTACTCTTTTTGACTTTGACTCTTCATTCTCCGATGCAAGTGCATCTGAGATCAAGCGCGCCAATATCAAAGTTGCATTTTGCTCTACCACTGAGCTCAGCCTATATACTGAAAAACCAAAAGAGCGATGGATTTTTAACGACTCTCCAATTTTCCAGCCTTTACCAAAATATACATCTGCAGCATCTTCAAAGCCCTCGACAAGCCGTTCCTCGCCCAATGTTTTGTGAATAAATCTTTGTACAGAAGGCTTAACCGCTACAAACTTATCACTATCCGCTTGCGTGCCGTTCAACTCATTTGTTTCAGAAAGCTCGGCCAGACCAACACTTACTAAATGGCTAGCCATCCCAGGCCTAAGCCTTCTACAACCACCAAAATACTTTATAGTGGACACGTTTTCGCCGTTCTTGAAGAACGTTAATGCAACTAATAAATTGTAGATATTAACCTCATGATCACTCCCCCCCTTAAGCCTTTCGATTTCTTGCCGGAGAGAGGTAGGAATTGTAGCTTCCTCATCTATTGACTCATCAGATGAACCCAAGGCGATGCTGTCGAAGCTACTAAACCTAAGCTCACTTAGAAGATCATCGATGCGCCCTGGCAATCCTGCAGTAAAAGCGTACACGGCTCCTGAATTTAACTCATTAACTCCAACGTTTTCAGCATAGGGATGTAGCTCAACATATACTTTACTCTCTGGCTCATCCAAGGCTTGTAAAACAACCGGCTTAACACCTGGCACCGAGAATCCTACAGAGCTTCTCACAATAATTTTCAGACTTTTGCAAAAATCTAAGAAGATCTTCGTAATTGTTTCTACACCCAACACCAAATTTCTTTTTTCATCAGGAGTGCCAATAACACAAACCTCATCCAGCAGTAGATAAGCATCTTCAGCTTCTAGTTGCTCACAGAAAGAGTTAATATTGCCGCCAATGATTACACCCTGCAGCGAATCAAGGTCATCACTGATTCCAGTGAATGATTGAAGATCCAGACGATAAACTGCTTTACCGTCCTCCCCTCTAGCATGCAGGAGGCTTGCAAGAAACTCATCCCCCGCCATGTCTTGTTCGGCAACTATCCAGACCATGCTGCACTTATCTAAGCTACTAATCGCCTCTCTCGCCTCCAGGCGACGACAGTCCATGTGCCTAGCAAATTCCGGCAGCGTATACTTGTACCGCCCCAGATTATTAGTAAAATGCCTTTTCCTTAGGCCCCGTTCGCTATGAACTTTCTCACCGAACGAGGCTATGGCTTTTTTAACTGAAAACCGTCAACCTCTCTCACTTTCCAATCTTGCTGAAAGAATTTTTCATCTCGACTGAGTATCTCCCCATCCCTAGAAACCTGCCAAATTGATCCTACTTTTTGCTCAAACTTCCTAGGCCAATACATACATTTTTCTGTGCTGGCATCTAAAGCGGCAAAGTAATATCCATGTCTCCGGCCTTCTTCCTTGCCCTCCACCTTCTCAAGCCCAAAAAGCGACGAGGCCTGAATTGTCCGCCTATTGTGGGCGCCTACGCTCACCAATTCGGGACGATTATCATGCATATGGCCGAAAAGATGGGCGTCAAAATATTCCGGATTGAAGATTTCACCCGTAAACTCTTCTTTCGCCGCCTTACAAAACCAAGTCATCGGATGGTGAGTAACAAGCAAATTCACGTGATTTGATCTTGACCATTTTGGCAGATCACCCTCGACCACTGAGTTTAATTGTCGCACTGAAATATCAAGTTTTTCCTGCAGATTACCTGCAGCCAGATGGGTCCATGCAGAGTTCAATCCCACCAACCCCACATTTAACCCATTGACTTTCAATTTAACTGAGCAATCGCCAGGTAGCAGACCCTTTACATCCAACGCTAGAGGTATAGGGCTATCAGAAATCCCTTCAACGAAATTTGTGTAATTTTCAAAAGCGGTTAAAACTTCATCCCTATAACTTGAAGGCTCACCACTTAAAATTTCGTCCCTAACAGCCGTTTTTTGCCTGAGAATGTCTGAAAAATTAAGGAGAGCAGAGCTTTTCCCAGGTCGAACAAGATCATGATTCCCTGGAACCAGAAACAGCTTTGGACAACACCCTACCTTATCGAAAACCTCCCAAAGCCTTACAAGCTCATCCTTAACACTCGAAAATTCTTCAGAGTCACCTTTGAAAGCCATATCACCCGAAAATATCACTAAGTCTAACGGGCCGCTTTCTCCAACTTGCCTTATGATGTCATTATGAATCTCATCCCGAACTACAGCCCAGACCTCGGAGGTACGATCCTGTCCACGATGAAGGTCACTAATATGCATCCAATGAAGTTTGAGATTTTCCATATTCTTATACAGCCTTAATCTAATTTATGTACCTTTACTTATCCGCAATCGCCCAACTTATCAAGCGCACTAATACTTTCACTTTAATCTATATCACAAAACATCTTACCGCAAGGCACAATGACATCATCCTGACCAATGCCATACAATGGTCCAAATCTATCAACATGTGGTTGCGCTTGAGACACGCTTCGGATATCGGCCTCTGCCCCGGTTAACAATTCAAACTCACTCAGAACAACTGCTTATAAAAAGGACCAAAGTCACGATTGGGCATCCGCCCGGCCCACCCGTTGGCCGGTGCCAAGGCTCGTCCACACGGCCATAGCGATGTGAGGAACTTTCTGGTCATCACTGTCTCGGTGAGCACATTGATCAGATCAGGCCCTTCGTCCAGTATTGCCACCATCCCTACCTCATCCAATCGGTACTCAGCCCTCCAGGCGCAGGCCTTGTCACTTCCCCGCGGGTAGAGGGCGCGACGTCGTACAAGTTGATCCGCTCGTGGTCGTACCATTGATCCCCACCAGATCAAGCGCCACCGTCGCAGGTAGTTGTCGTAGATTGAGTATTGCCCGAAGCTAGGCCTCCTCGCTCGTTTGTCGGCTGCATCGCATCCGCGCATTGACGTGACAACAGTCAAACAGTTTACTGTATAAATATACAGCCAATCATTTGGATTGACCCGTCATGACCCTCACTTTCCTTGGCACGCCGACTGGCGGCCCTACATTGCTGCCGGTGTATTCGTTTCGTGTGCCGGCAGGCTTCCCTTCACCAGCGGCGGATCACATGGAACGCCGCATCTCGCTTGACGAGCTGTTCGATCTGCGCGCTCCGCACGTGTACCTGGTGCAGGTAGAGGGCGACAGCATGCAGGGCGCCGGTATTTTCTCGGGCGACCTTCTCATCGTAGACCGCAGCAACGAAGCCGAGCACGGCGATATCGTGATTGCCGCGATCAACGCCGAGCCAGTCTGCAAGCGCCTGTACCGACGCAATGGCGTGCTGATTCTCCAGTCGGAGAATCCTGCCTACCCACCTCGGCACGTCATGGAAGGCGACGATCTGATCATCTGGGGTGTAGTTCGCTACAGCGTGCGCGACCATGCCCAGTGACCAGGTGTTCGCGCTGATTGACTGCAACTCTTCTGGACCCTAATTAACCGTTAGCTTTGATTTTATCAATGTAATTCAATGCTTTAACCTTAGTAACTATTTTTAGGTTTTTCGAGCGTGTTCTACTGAACCCCGCAAATGGAATAATCTGGGCGCCACTGCGTTCAGCGCGATGGTCATGACATGTACCGATCTAGAGGTGATGGAGCACCCAGACACATACCCCCAAAATTTCTGCTTGAGCCAAAGGCAAAACCCGTTGCGCTCCCAATAGAGGATTTTCAACTCGACTGTGGTGGCGATGCGGATTACTACTCGGTGCCGTACCAGCTGGTGAAGCACCAGCTCGAAGTGCGCCTGACGGCGCAAACGGTGGAGTGCTTCCACGCCAACCAACGAGTGGCCAGCCATCTGCGCTCGCTGTACAAAGGCCGCCACACTACCCAAACCGAGCACATGCCCAAGAGCCACCGCGAACACGCCGAATGGACACCGCAACGGCTGATCGGCTGGGCGGAGCAAACCGGGCCGAACACTGCTGGTGTCATCGCCTACATCCTCGAACGCCGGATCCATCCGCGGGACGGCTTCCGTGCCTGTCTGGGCATCCTGCGCCTAGGAAAACACCATGGCGAAGATCGGCTGGAAGCTGCTTGCCAGCGCGCCCTGGCGCTGGGTGCGTGCAGTTACAAAAGCCTCGAATCGATCCTTCGCCAAGGTCTGGAGCGGCTGCCACTGGCCCAACAAAACCTGCCGCTGTTACCCGAAGAGCACATCAACCTGCGCGGCCCCGGCTACTACCACTGACCTGAAGGAGCACCAAAATGCTACCCAATCCAACCCTCGACAAACTACAAACCCTGCGACTGCACGGCATGATCAAAGCGTTGAGCGAGCAACACAGCACGCCGGATATCGCCAGCCTCGGCTTCGAGGAACGCCTGGGCCTGATGGTTGATCGCGAGCTGACCGAGCGTGAAAACACGCGCCTGAGCAGCCGCCTAAAAGCGGCCCGACTGCGTCATAACGCTTGCCTGGAAGACATCGATTACCGCAGCCCCCGTGGTCTGGACAAGTCACTGATCCTGCAACTGGGCAGCGGCCAGTGGTTACGGGACGGCCTGAACTTGATCATCGGCGGCCCCACTGGCGTAGGCAAAACCTGGCTCGCTTGCGCGCTGGCACACAAGGGGTTAAGCCGAGATAAAGGAAAATCAGGACATTTATTCCGTAAGCTGTTGATCTATAATGGTTTCACTGAAGGATAGGCGCAGACCTCGACCTATCCTCGCACGCCTGTCGCCTGGTCTCTGGAATTTTCAATTCCGACAAGTAGTTGCAGACCAAATGAGTTTTCCCTTATCTCGGCTTGACCCCATGTAGGCGAGCTTCAGTCTTATGCAAGACCATGTTGCGCTCTACGGCAAAGTCTGTGCACCAGGTAACGCATCAACCATTCGTTGGCCTGCCCATGTCTTTCTCCTGGTTCGACGGAATTACTTAAACGCGACCGGTTCGCCGTTGACGGCCCAGCTCACGCCGAAGCGGTCGGTCAGCATGCCGAAGGTCTTGGCCCAGAACGCGGGTGCCAGCGGCATCGTCACCTGGCCACCTTGCGACAGCACGTGGAAGGTGCTGTGGGCCTTGTCGATCGTGTCGTACTGAAGCGCGAGCATCACGCCCTTGACGCCTTCGTATGGCATGCCGGGCGGGGTGTCGCCGGCAAACAGCATCGCGCCACCGGGCAGCGCCAGGCAGCCGTGCATGATGCCATCCCCACTGGGTGCGCTGCCGCTATCACAGCCTTCGCCGGGGTTGGCGGACGCAGGCATGTCGGCGTAGCTCATCATGGTTTCGATCTTCGCGCCGAGCGCCTTTTCGTAGAATGCAAAGGCCTCGCGAGTGTTGCCGTTGAAGCTGAGGTAGGGAGTAAGGGTGGTGCTCATGGTGGGCTCCTGTTGCCAACGTGGATGGACTCGATGTGTCGGCATCATTTAGTCGAACGGCTTCGACGCCTTTCGACAGTCGCAACAAAAAATTTCTCAATCTCCAGACACCCACCAAGGACAATCAGGGCCAGTTGCTTCTGGCGGCAGATGAGTATCGAGAGCAATGGATAGTCGCACAGGCCTCTTTGGCGGCCTCCGTGAAGAGGGCTGTGAGCGATCGCACTCCATCGACAACCTATGATCGTCGACTCGAGGTGGAGAGAATCATAGAAGGAATTCCGGTAAAGCTTGCATTGCAGCAACGGACCAGTGCATCAGTCGATCATTCCTGGTGGACATTGAGTTGGCGGACAAAATATTCGTCGGATGGCTCGAATCGCCGTTTCTACCTGACAAAGAATGGTTGCTGGACAATTCCCGCGATGGTCGCTCTGAACATGATGGAAGAGATGGACGCCCTAGGGGGGATGAATGAGCAATACTTCGATCATCGCGGGAGGCCATATTTTGAAACCCTAGTTTCCAGCGAGATGCTTCCCGAGCAAAAAACAGAAGCTCTATCGAAGGTGACTGGACCAGACGAGGACTGGGGGGAAAATCCCTTTGTTGTGATCACTTACGATCCGAACAAAAACTGGAAGAAAGTCATGATCGTGAATACCGACATCGCTACCTGCTGACCTTCGCGGAGGTGCTTAACCCGCGGACCCTGGCCCTGCGCCTGACCGCGCTGACTCAATGGCACCGCTATCAGGGCTTTCCCGACCCAGCAGCCAGCGCCACCGTGCGTAAGACCTTGCGCGGTATTGAGCGAGTGAACGGGCGCCCTCGACAAAAAGCCAAGGCCCTGCTGCTGGAGGATCTCGAACTCATCGTGTCGCACTTGGACACGCTCGAAGGGCTCGCCGCGCTGCGTGACAGCGCGCTGCTACAGCTGGGGTACTTCGGCGCCTTCCGCCGCAGTGAGCTGGTCACGCTGGAGGTCCGCGATCTGCAGTGGGAACGGGAAGGTCTACGGATCACGCTCCCGCGCTCCAAAACCGATCAAGAGGGCGAGGGACTGGAGCGCGTGATCCCCTATGGCGACGGCCTCTGCTGTCCAACGAAGGTGTTACGGGGCTGGTTGGAAGCCGCTCAGATTGAGCAAGGACCATTGTTTCGACGCGTCAGTCGTTGGGGCGTGATCGGCGAGGTGGCGCTGCACGAGGGTAGCGTCAATACCATCCTGGCGACACGTGCCGAAGCCGCGGGACTGTTGTATGTGCCACAGATGAGCAGCCACAGCCTGCGCCGAGGCTTGGCCACCAGCGCTTACCGTGCCGGGGCGGACTTTCTGGAAATCAAGCGCCAGGGTGGGTGGCGGCACGATGACACCGTACATGGCTATATCGAGGAGGCTAGAGCCTTCGAAGACAATGCCGCCGGCTCGTTGTTACGGCGAAAACCATTAATGTAGTCCTCGGTTACGTGGTTTACATGCATCCACGAAACCTAGCAGAAGGGGCCGAATATTGTGTTTTATTTGCATGAAATAAAGCTATAAAATCATAACCTTGTGACTCAAATGTCCTAATTTTCCTTTATCTCGGCATGACCTCCGCAACGCGCCATGCCTGGCGCACCAAAAAAAGGCATCACCAAAAATTGGCGATGCCCGCATGCTCAAATGAGCGAGTCGTGATAAGCCGCATTACCTCAACGATAGGAGACCAATCAAATCGTCTGTACGGCGATGCACTGATGGCACCTGTAAGCCAATCAGACGGTAAGAAGCGACTTGCCATCCATCTCTGACGGAATAGGCAAACTCAGCATCTGCAACAAAGTTGGAGCGATATCGCACAGCCGGCCGTTTTTCAGTCCCAAACGATCAGGCTGCTCACTGACCAGAATCAGGGGAACAGGATTCAAGGTGTGAGCCGTGTGTGCCTGACCAGACTTGACGTCGAGCATTTGTTCGACGTTGCCGTGGTCGGCAGTAATCAGACATTCGCCTCCTGCTGCGAGCGTCGCTTCGACCACTCGGCGCAGACAGTCATCCAGTACTTCTACGGCCTTTACTGCGGCGTCAAAAGAGCCGGTGTGGCCCACCATGTCACCATTGGCGTAGTTGCAAACGATAAGGTCGAATGTGCCGCCGGCGATGGCGTTGACCAGATGATCCGTCAGCAGCGGTGCACTCATCTCAGGCTGGAGATCGTAGGAAGCCACATCAGGCGAAGGAATCAGGATTCGCTCTTCACCGGCAAAAGGCTGCTCTCGGCCACCGTTGAAGAAGAACGTGACGTGGGCATACTTCTCGGTTTCGGCAATACGTAATTGCTTCTTCCCAAGATTCGCCAGGTGTTCGCCCAAGCTGTTGCTGATCGCCTCTGGAGCGAACGCACAGGGGCAGTCCAGCTCTTCGGAATACCGGGTCAACGTCAGCAGTCGATCCTTGGGCAACACAAAAGGCCGCTCAAACGCGTCGAAGTCAGGTTTGATCAATGCCTGGGTCAATTCTCGCGCCCGATCGGGGCGGAAGTTCATGAAGATCATCGCGTCATCAGGGCCGACACTGACAGGTTGCCCAATCGTTGTCGGCTTGACGAACTCGTCCGACTCCCCGCGCTCGTAAGCTGCTGACAAAGCCTCAGAAGCGGTTGCCGCTTGATGTTCAGCATCCCCTGAAACAATCAGGCGGTACGCCGATTCAATCCGAGGCCAGCGGTTATCGCGGTCCATTGCATAGTAACGACCGACCAACGAGACGATCCGTCCAGCGCCCAGGCGAGCGAACTCAATCTCCAAGGCATCAAGCGATGCCTGCGCACTCTTGGGCGGAGTATCCCGACCATCCAGGAAGCCATGCACATAGATTTTTTCGACACCCTGCTCAACCAGGCAACCGCATGCCGCGACAATCTGATCGATGTGGCCATGAACACCGCCAGGAGAAAGCAGACCCATGACGTGCACAGCACCCTCGCGCGTCTTTATTCCCTGGATCAATTCCAGCAACGCGGGGTTGCGGGAGAACTCGCCATCGGCGAGCGCTTTATCAACCCGGGTCAGGCTTTGATAAACCACCCGGCCCGCTCCCAGGTTCATATGCCCAACTTCGGAGTTCCCCATCTGGCCTTGAGGAAGCCCAACCGCCAAACCTGATGTTTCGATTTGGCTGTTCGCAAAACGCGCAAGCAACGCATCGAATGTAGGTGTCCTGGCCGCTGCAAAAGCGTTCGACTCAGTCGCCTGACGAATGCCGACACCGTCGAGAATAATCAAAGAGCGCGTAGTCATCGTGCCCCCTAAAAGATGTAGTCGGTGGTCAAGAAGCTCGACTCACGATGACGGATGATGTCGCTGACCAGATCCTTGTTGCTCTCCTGGAACTTGGTGGCGACCAGTGTCCGGATGGAAAACACCCGCAACGCGTCATCGACCGAGAGCGTGCCTTCGGCAGAGTTTTTGCGGCCGTTGAAGGGAAAGCTGTCCGGACCACGCTGGCATTGCGCGTTGATGTTGATGCGCCCTACCTGGTTGGCGAACGCATCGACCAGACGCCCCACTTCTGCGGAGTTCGTGCCGAAAATGCTCAGTTGTTGGCCGAAATCGGAGTCGAGGACGTAGTTGATGACTGTTTCCAGATCGCGGTAAACCACCACTGGTACGACGGGTCCGAATTGCTCTTCGTGGTACACCCGCATTTCGCTAGTCACCGGGTACAGCAACGCCGGGTAGAAGAAGGTTTCGCAGACTTCCCCGCCTCCGGCATTGACCACTTGGGCGCCTTTGCTGACAGCATCGGCCACAAGTCCGGTAAGGAAATCAGTCTTGCCAGGCTCCGGCAGCGGAGTTAAGGCCACTCCCGCTTCCCAAGGCATGCCCGGTTTCAGCTGGGCAAGCTTCGACTGAAACTTATCCAGAAAGGCGTCAACTACGTTTTCATGAACAAAGAGAATTTTCAGCGCCGTGCAACGTTGCCCATTAAACGACAGAGAACCGGTCACGGCCTCTGAAACGGCGTTATCCAGATCAACATCAGGCAGGACGATGCCGGGATTCTTGGCATCCAGACCGAGGGCTGCACGCAGGCGATGTGGCTTGGGGTGCAGCTTTTTCAGATCACTGGCCGCCTTGTTGGTGCCGATGAATGCGAAGACATCGATCTTGCCACTGGCCATCAAAGCGCTGACGGTTTCCCGGCCGCTGCCGTAGATGATGTTGATAACCCCTGCCGGGAAGCTGTCGCGGAACGCTTCCAGCAATGGCCTGATCAGCAACACACCGAACTTGGCGGGTTTGAACACCACGGTGTTGCCCATGATCAACGCCGGGATCAACGTGGTGAACGTCTCGTTTAGCGGGTAGTTGTAAGGCCCCATGCACAGGGTCACGCCCAGAGGCACGCGGCGGATTTGTCCCAGCGTGTCCTGCTCCAGCTCGAAACGGCTGGAACGACGATCCAGTTCCTTGAGGGCATTGATGGTGTCGACAATGTAGTCGCAGGTGCGATCGAACTCTTTCTCTGAGTCCTTGAGGTTCTTGCCGATCTCCCACATCAACAACTTCACCACGGCTTCCCGTTGTTCGCGCATACGCTTGAGGAAAACCTCGACGTGGCGAATACGTTCGACCACACGCAGGGTGGGCCAGGTGCCCTGACCACGGTCATAGGCCTGCACCGCCGCATCCAATGCCGTCATCGCGGTTTGCGCATCCAGTAGCGGAGTACTGCCCAGAATCACGGCCTCGTGTCCCGATTCTTTTTTCAGGCACACAGGGCTACGGACCGGCGCTAATGGGCCGTCCCACAACCGCAGTTCCCCATTGACCAGATACTCTCGCTGCTCAATGGCCGGTCCTGGACGGAAAGCCGCAGGGATTTCGTCAGCGCTTGGGAACAGTGCTTCAAGTCGATTATTCAAAGTCATTTTTCATCCCTCTGTGCAGGTGCTCGCGCGGCCCGAAAGAAACGATCGGACACGCAGCGCCTGCACATTCAAAAGAATTCAGATCGCGATAGAGTCGGTGATCGGCCCGGTTTGAGCCGCCCAGCAAATGGCAGCGAAAGACATCGCATCCAGAGACGCTCCGCCGATCAAGCCGCCATCGATATCGGGTTGATTGAACAATTGTTCTGCGTTGTCGGCCTTCACACTGCCACCGTACAAAATCCGGCAATCGGCGGCCGCTGCGCGATCTTGGTCAGCCAAATATTGGCGGATGTGTCGATGCACCGCTTGCGCCTGCTCGGGCGTCGCCGTTTCGCCAGTACCAATGGCCCAGACCGGCTCGTAGGCAATCACGCCTTTAACCAGATCCTGAATGCCAACAGCCTTCAGTACCGCATTCAGCTGATTGGTGACGACCACTTCCGTTTCGCCGCTCTGACGCTGAGCGAGTGTTTCGCCCACACACAACACCGGAATGAGCCCGGCACGCAGCGCCGTAGCAAATTTCTTTGCCACGAGATCATCGTCCTCGGCATAAAGTGCACGGCGCTCCGAATGCCCGACCAACACAAAGCGACAGCCGATATCGTGGAGCATCGAAGCGCTGACCTCACCGGTATGAGCGCCTGAGAGCTGGGCGCTGAGATTCTGCGCACCCAGTGCAACATCTGAATCATCAAGCAAATCGGCTACGGTCGTCAGGTAGGGATACGGCGGGCAAAGCGCAACTTCAACGCTTTCAAAGCGTGAAATCACCGGCAGCAAACTAAGCAGCAACGACGCGTTTTCAGCACTGCTGCCATTCATTTTCCAGTTGCCGATCACCAGTTGTTTTTTGTTCGAAGAGGTCTGCATGATTCAGGCTTTCCTGTTCACAAGCGCGGCCGTGTTGTAAGGCGCCCGCTCCTGCAAGGCCTCTTCGATGCGCAACAAGCGGTTGTATTTACCGACGCGATCCGACCGGCTGAGGGAGCCTGTCTTGATCTGTCCCGCGCAAGTGGCGACGGCGAGGTCGGCGATGGTGGTGTCCTCGGTCTCACCCGAACGATGGGAGATGACGGCGGTGTAACCGGCATCTTGCGCCATGCGAATGGCGTCCAGCGTTTCGCTGAGCGTGCCGATCTGGTTGAACTTGATCAGGATCGAATTACCGATCCCTTTCTGAATGCCCTCACGCAGTATCTTGGTGTTGGTCACGAACAAGTCGTCACCCACCAATTGCACGTGACCCAGCTTTTGGGTCAGGCCTGCCCAGCCGTCCCAGTCACTTTCGTCCATCCCGTCTTCAATGGAGATAATCGGGTACTTGTCGCACAGCATCGCCAGGTAATCGGCAAAGCCTGCCGAATTGAACGACTGGCCTTCACCGGCGAGCACATATTGACCGCCCTCGTAGAACTCGGATGCCGCGCAATCGAGTGCCAGGGTAATGTCCTTGCCCAGCTCATAACCCGCTCGACTCACCGCTTCCTTGATAACAACCAGTGCTTCTTCGTTGGAGGCCAGCGAAGGCGCGAACCCACCCTCATCCCCCACCGCCGTGCTCAAGCCACGCTCCGACAAAACCTTCTTCAAGGAATGGAACACCTCGGCGCCCATGCGCAGGCCTTCACGGAACGACGATGCGCCGACGGGCTGGATCATGAATTCCTGGATGTCGATGTTGTTATCGGCATGCTCACCCCCGTTGATGATGTTCATCATGGGAACCGGCATGCTGAACTGGCCAGGCGAGCCGTACAGCGCCGCCAAGTGTTCATACAAAGGAATGTTCTGAACCTTGGCCGCCGCTTTGGCGGTCGCCAGTGACACGGCGAGAATCGCATTGGCCCCCAGGATGCTCTTACTCTCGGTGCCATCCAGCGCAATCATGACGTTGTCGATTTCGCGCTGGTTCAAAGCATCCAGTCCGATCAGGCACTCGCGGATCGGGTTGTTCACGCTCTCGACCGCTCGCATAACGCCTTTGCCCATGTAGCGCGCTGCGTTGTCCCGCAATTCAAGCGCTTCGCGTGACCCCGTCGAAGCACCAGAGGGCACGCTGGCGGTAGCACTGACGCCATTGGCGAGTGTCACCACGGCTTCAACCGTCGGGTTGCCTCGCGAGTCGAGGATTTCCCGAGCGCTGATGTGTTGAATCTGGCTGGTCTTGTTAAGCATGGTTTTCCCCCTTCGGATGGTTCGGAGCTTGCGTGCCGTCGCTCGGCGACTTCAGTAATTCCTGCTGCTCCGCGTACTGCTCACGAAAATCGAAATCTCTTGGCCACGATTCACGATCATGGTTATTCGTTGCGTCGTGATCTGCTGAATGGGTCTTACTCATCAGTCCTTCCTCACTCAGCGAATGGCTTCACCGACGCACACGACTCGAAGGGAGTTCGTGCCACCTTGGGCGTTGGCGTAGTCGCCTTTGGTAATCAGCACGTGATCGCCAGCCTTGACGACGCCACGCCGGGTCAGCTCCGCAACGGCCTTCTCGTTCACCAACTCAGGGTCGAAATCATCGCTGTCGAACGGAATGGTGGTGACACCACGGAACAGCGTGACCCGGTTCTGAGTAGCCAGATTGCGAGAGAATGCAAAAATGGGCAGGTGCGAGCGAATGCGCGACATCAAACGAGGGGTATCGCCGCTCTCCGTCATGCAGATGATGGCTTTGACGCCATGCAGATGGTTGGCTGCATACATCGCTGACATCGCGATGGATTCGTCGATCTTGTGGAACACTTGATCGACACGGTGCTTGGAGCGATGGGATTGAGGGTGTTTTTCCGCACCGATAATGATCCGGTGCATGGCCTCAACCGTCTCGATCGGATAGGCACCGGCCGCGGTTTCAGCGGAGAGCATCACCGCATCGGTACCATCCAGCACCGCATTGGCCACGTCGAACACTTCAGCACGGGTCGGCATAGATTGAGTGATCATCGACTCCATCATCTGCGTCGCCGTGATTACCACGCGATTCAGTGTGCGAGCACGGTCAATAATCAGCTTTTGCACGGCCACCAATTCTGCATCGCCAATCTCAACGCCCAGATCGCCACGAGCGACCATTACACCTTCCGATGCTTCAATGATCGCGTCCAGAATACGTAGATCGTTGACGGTTTCTGCGCGCTCGATCTTCGCGATCAAGCCTGCCTGCCCTCCAGCTTCATGCAGCAACCGACGCGCCAATTCCATATCCGAAGCATCGCGTGGGAACGACACAGCCAGGTAGTCCACCTGCATTTCTGCGGCAGTCTTGATATCGGCGAAGTCCTTCTCGGTCAGTGCCGACGCAGACAATCCCCCACCTTTGCGGTTGATCCCTTTGTTGTTCGAAAGCGGCCCGCTGACCAGGACTTCGCAGATCAATCGCGTCGCCTCGACCTTCAGGACCCTAAGCTCGATTCGCCCATCATCAAGCAGCAAAATGTCGTACGGACGGCTATCGGTGATCAGCGCTTCGTAGTCAATACCGACTCGCTGCTGGTCCCCTGCATTCTTGTCCAGGGAAGCGTCGAGAACGAACTGCTGACCCTTTTCCAGGATCACCTTTCCTTGCGCGAATCGCGCAATTCGAATTTTCGGACCTTGCAAATCAGCCAACACCGCCACGAAGCGGCCATGCTTGGCAGCCAGCTCACGGACCAACCTCGCCCGGGCAATGTGATCCTCCGCCTTGCCGTGAGAAAAATTCAGACGCACGACATCCACGCCTGCTTTGACCAACCCCTCGATGGCTTCGAATGATTCGGTTGCTGGCCCCAATGTAGCCACAATTTTTGTTCTGCGTTGCATGACAGTCACCACTTCAAATACGTTCGTATGAATAGCGCCCCGTATAAATCCGAAGCCCTGCTTCGCTAACCCATGCGCGAATTGTTCGAGCCCGGCACGCCGAAGCCGGCCGGGATGCTCGAAGGTCGGTCATGATTCGCGGTAGAAAGCCCCTGAATCGTAGAGTTCAGGGGCTTTGCTTTAACCGGACTCCCGATCAGGCCGTTTCGATCTTGCTGCGGTTCTGCTCGACCTTATTCAGGTAGTCCTTGAGGTTTTCCTGTTCCGCCGGTGTGATAAACAAACCGAGCTTGCTGCGGCGCCACAGAATGTCGTGCGCGGTGGTGGCCCACTCTTCACTGCACAGGTAATCGACTTCACGGGTGTAGAGCCCGCCGCCGATGTGTTCGCCCAGATCGCTCAGGTTCTGCACGCCTTCCAGCATGCGCCAGGTGCGGCTGCCATAAGTGGTGGCCCAACGGCTTGCGATTTCGCTTGGCATCCAGTCGAACTTGTCGCAAATCAGCGAGCTCAATGCCTGCGGGGTGGTCATGTCTTCGCCGCCGGGCAGAGTCGATTGCGCGGTCCAGCTCGGCTTGATGCCTTTAAAGAACGGCGCCAGTTGCGCCAGGGCCGATTCGGCCAGTTTGCGATAAGTCGTCAGCTTGCCCCCGAACACCGACAACAATGGCGCCTCTGCCGCACTGCCGGACAGGGCCAGGGTGTAGTCGCGAGTCACGGCCGAAGGGTTGTCGGATTCGTCATTGCACAGTGGGCGAACGCCAGAGTAGCTGTGCAGGATGTCCTCGCGGCTCAGTCGCTTCTTGAAGTGCGCGTTGACCACCTTGAGCAGGTAATCGGTTTCGCCTTCGGTGATCGTCACTTTGGCCGGGTCGCCGGTGTATTCGCGGTCGGTGGTACCGATCAGGGTGAAGTGGTTCAGATACGGAATAGCGAACACGATGCGCTGGTCTTCGTTCTGCAGAATGAAAGCATTCGGCGCGTCGTAGAGTTTCGGCACGATCAGGTGGCTGCCCTGGATCAGGCGGATGCCATACGGTGATTCCAACATCAGGTCATCGCGAATGAACTTGGCGACCCAGGGGCCGGCCGCATTCACTAGCGCCTTGGCGCGAATCGAAAACAGGTTGCCGTCAGCGCGTTCCAGGTGCAGGTGCCACAAACCGTTGCTGCGCCGGGCGCTGACGCAGCGGGTTTGGGTGTGAACATGAGCGCCTTTCTCGCGGGCGGCCATGGCATTCAATACGACGAGGCGAGCGTCATCGACCCAGCAATCGGAATATTCGAAGCCTTTGGTGATTTCGCTTTTCAGCGGGCTGTCCGGACCGAACTTCAGGCTTTTCGAACCTTCAAGTTTTTCCCGTTTGCCCAGGTGGTCATAAAGGAACAGACCGGCGCGGATCATCCATGCAGGTCGCAGGTGCGGGCGGTGTGGCAACACGAAGCGCATCTGCTTGACGATGTGCGGCGCCTTGGCCAGCAGCACCTCGCGCTCGGCCAGGGCTTCTCGAACCAGGCGGAATTCGTAATGTTCGAGGTAGCGCAGGCCGCCGTGGATCAGTTTGCTGCTGGCCGACGACGTGTGGCTGGCCAGGTCGTCCTTTTCGCAAAGGAACACCGAAAGACCGCGACCGGCGGCATCCGCTGCGATCCCCACGCCATTGATCCCACCACCGATGACGGCGATATCGTAGACCTCAGCGAGAGGGGGCGTAGGCAAGGTAGAAGTGAGCATCGGCAGGCCTCAGGGCTTTGTTGTGCATTTGAATTCGAACATTAATGTTCATTTTCGAAAATTGCAACCGAAATTGACGCCCGCGACCACTTAACTTCGATTGAAAATACTCATCGAAGGGCCGCTAAAGGAACATTTTCGAACATTTAGATGTGCGGGGGGGGGATTTGTAGTGCGGGCTTAACCGCCCTTGGGGTTAAACAACCTCGAGGCGAATCTTGTGTTGACTCAGTAGCTGCGCCAGCGCCGGCACTGGCGGCTGATCGGTGACCAGGCAATCGATCAGGCTGATCGGTCCCAGTCGAACCATGGCGTTACGACCAAATTTACTGGAGTCGGCCGCCAGTATTACTTGTCGGGCATTGGCGATGATTGCCTGGGATACCCGCACTTCCTGATAGTCGAAATCCAGCAGGCTGCCGTCTTCGTCGATCCCGCTGATACCGA
This sequence comes from Pseudomonas sp. ABFPK, assembly GCF_001586765.1. NCBI lineage: Bacteria > Pseudomonadati > Pseudomonadota > Gammaproteobacteria > Pseudomonadales > Pseudomonadaceae > Pseudomonas > Pseudomonas sp. ABFPK. Next base: position 207,208 of record NZ_LQXW01000089.1, read on the forward strand.
CCAGGGCGAAGTCGACCTTGAACTGGTTGATGAAATCGACGCTGGCCTGGCCGACGACACCGCTGTCGCGGCGCACATTGCCGCCAGCGAGCAGGACTTCGAAATCATCCTTGGCGCTGAGGATCGAGGCGACGTGCAGGTTGTTGGTGATCACCTTGAGCTGGGTGTGATTGAGCAGCGCCCGGGCGATGGATTCGGTGGTGGTGCCGATGTTGATGAACAGCGAGGCGTGATCGGGAATCTGGGCGGCGATAGCTTCGGCGATGCGTTGTTTCTCATCGCGCATTTGATCGGCACGCATGGCGTAGGCAGTGTTTTCTACGCTTGAATCGTAAGCAGCGCCGCCGTGATAGCGACGCAACAAATTTACTTCCGCCAATTGATTGATATCGCGGCGGATGGTCTGCGGTGTAACGACGAACAGCTGAGCCATTTCCTCGATGCTGACGTAACCGCGTTCGCGGACCAGCTCGAGGATTTGCTGCTGACGGGGAGGCAGATTCATGGGGCTTCCTTTGGGCTGCCGTGCAAAATTTGCCCATGATGCCGCAGGAATCCACTCCCTGCCAGTTACATACGGATACGAGTCAGTGCTCTGGCTTACTTAGCCTCTTCGTGCGGTTCCCAATCGCGGGTGCGGCTCACGGCTTTTAGCCAGCCGGCGTAGAGTTTTTCCTTCTCTGCTTCGGCCAAGTGAGGTTCGAATTCGCGCTCGATCACGGCTTTGCCACGCAGTTCGTCCAGGCTGCCCCAGAAGCCACAGGCCAGACCTGCCAGATAGGCAGCGCCCAGGGCAGTGGTTTCACGCATTTGTGGGCGTTCGACGTGAGTGCCGAGAATGTCCGCCTGGAATTGCATCAAGAAGTTGTTCGCGACTGCACCGCCGTCGACGCGCAGGGCTTTGAGGCGTTCGCCCGAATCCTGTTGCATGGCGTCGAGCACGTCGCGGGTCTGGTAGGCAATCGATTCCAGGGCCGCGCGAATGATGTGATCCACGCGTACGCCACGGGTCAGGCCGAACAGCGCACCACGGGCATACGGGTCCCAGTACGGTGCGCCTAGACCGGTGAAGGCCGGGACCAGGTACACGCCGTTGCTGTCTTTGACCTTGCCGGCAAAGTATTCGGTGTCGTGAGCGTCGTTGATGATTTTCAGCTCGTCACGCAGCCACTGCACGGTGGAACCGCCGTTGAACACCGCGCCTTCCAGCGCGTAAGCGACTTCGCCGCGTGGGCCACACGCGATGGTGGTGAGCATGCCGTGCTTGGATTTCACGGCCTTGTCGCCGGTGTTCATCAGCAAGAAGCAGCCGGTGCCGTAGGTGTTTTTCGCCTGGCCTGGCTCGACGCACATCTGACCGAACAGAGCAGCCTGTTGGTCGCCGGCAATGCCGCCGATGGCGATACCGCTTTTGGTATGGCCGTAGATTTCCGAGGACGACTTTACCTCTGGCAGCATTTCCCGCGGGATATCCAGTATCTCAAGCATCTTCGCATCCCACTCCAGGGTGTGGATGTTGAAGAGCATGGTCCGCGAAGCGTTGGTGTAGTCGGTAACGTGGATCTTGCCGCCGGTAAATTTCCAGATCAGCCAGCTGTCGATGGTGCCGAACAGCAACTCGCCGTTGCGGGCGCGTTCGCGGCTACCTTCGACGTTGTCGAGAATCCACTTCAGCTTGGTGCCGGAGAAGTACGGGTCGGTAACCAGGCCCGTGGTTTCGCGGATGTACTGTTCATGGCCATCGCGTTTGAGCTGCTGGCAGATCTCGGTGCTACGTCGGCACTGCCAGACGATTGCGTTGTAGATCGGGCGGCCGGTGGTCTTGTCCCAGACTACGGTGGTTTCGCGTTGGTTGGTGATGCCGATGGCGGCAACCTGATCGTGATGCAGGCCGGCTTGAGCCAGGGCCTCGACCATCACCGCACTTTGGGTGGCGAAGATTTCCATCGGGTCGTGTTCGACCCAACCGGCTTGCGGGTAATGCTGGGCGAATTCGCGCTGAGCGGTACAGACCACATTGGCGTCGCGGTCGAAAATGATCGCCCGGGAGCTGGTCGTACCCTGATCGAGGGCAATGATGTAGTTCTTATTCTGAATGTCGGTCATGTCGATTGCCTTGGACGAAATAAGGGGGGGTGGGGGCGCGAGATCAGGGTTGGGCAGGATTTCGCGCCGCCGCTTTCAAGAAACTTTTACTTTGCCGTCAATGGCGTGTTCTGCAGGCGTGTTCTGCATCCTTTGTAGCAGGTATGACGCTGGGTAGATGGCGGGCAATCAGCCCGCGATAGGCGGCAGCGCCGAGGCAGGCACCGATGATCGGTGCAAAAATCGGAATCAGGAAGTACGGAATATCGCGCCCGCCGGTAAAAGATATTTCACCCCAGCCGGCGAAGAAGGTCATCAATTTAGGACCGAAATCGCGCGCCGGGTTCATCGCAAAACCGGTCAGCGGGCCCATCGAGCTGCCGATCACGGCAATCAGCAGACCGATCAGCAACGGCGCCAGTGGGCCCTTTGGTAGACCATTGTTGTCGTCGGTCAGGGACATGATCACGCCCATTAGAATGGCGGTGATGATCACTTCAACCAGAAATGCTTGGCCCGTCGACAAGGCAGGGTTCGGGAAGGTCGAGAACACCGAGGCCAGTTCCAGGCTGGCTTGTGTGCCGCGAACCATATGGTGCGTTTGTTCGAAATCGAAGAACAGGTTGCTGTAAAGCGTGTAAACCAACAACGCTGCGCAGAAGGCGCCAGCGACCTGGGAGAAGATGTAGAACGGTAGTTTGCGCTTTTCAAAGTCGGCAAAAATGCACAGCGCAATACTGACTGCCGGATTGAGGTGGGCGCCGGAAACACCGGCGGTCAGGTAGATCGCCATGCTCACGCCGATCCCCCAGATGATGCTGATTTCCCAAAGGCCAAAGCTGGCACCCGCGACCTTGAGCGCGGCAACACAGCCCGTACCAAAGAAGATCAGTAAAGCAGTACCCAGGAACTCGGCCATGCATTGGCTCGAGAGCGAAGGTTGTTGTAATGCAGTCGTCATTGAAAACCTCGTTTTTTGTTGTTGTCGGGCGCTTTTTCATCAGGGTCAAAGCGCGATTTTCACTGAAGCAAGATCCCCTTCGATCTCGAGCTTGCTGCCGAGTGTTGCAGTGGAACATTCGCAAAATGTTCACATTCGAAAAATACAGACATTGAACACTGGTGTCAAAGGTCGAAAGTGAATAAAAACCCAATTCAACTATTAGTCATTAGTCACATGAATCATCGTTCTTGCTTAATCAGCGCCTCTCTCTGACGAGCGGCAACAAGCGCTGGTAGCCCTTTGGAAATTGGCCAAATAGAGCCTTGTGTCGATCAATGACCTAGAATCCAGCACACCATTTTTCTTCAGCCGCCAAGCCAAGAGCTACCATTACACCCGCATTGGATTTGTTGAAAAAAGTTCGTTACGAACATCGTGCGCGCAGTTTGCGGATTCCACGGTCATCTGGCCACCCATTCCATAAGCATCTGACCACCGATTCCACGGTGATCCGGCCACCCATTCCACGCGTATCCGACCACTGATTCCACGGTCATCCGGCCACTCAACCGG
>NZ_LQXW01000090.1:0-541 GCF_001586765.1 Pseudomonas sp. ABFPK
TGGGGTGAAGTCGTAACAAGGTAGCCGTAGGGGAACCTGCGGCTGGATCACCTCCTTAATCGACGACATCAGCCTGCTGATGAGCTCCCACACGAATTGCTTGATTCATGGTTGAAGACGATCAAGACCCAAAGTTTTACCCTTAGGTCTGTAGCTCAGTTGGTTAGAGCGCACCCCTGATAAGGGTGAGGTCGGCAGTTCAAATCTGCCCAGACCTACCAATATGCGGGGCCATAGCTCAGCTGGGAGAGCGCCTGCCTTGCACGCAGGAGGTCAGCGGTTCGATCCCGCTTGGCTCCACCACTTGTTTTACTTGATCAAACTCAGAAATGAGCATTCGCATCGAATGTTGATTTCTGACTTTTGTCAGATCGTTCTTTAAAAATTCGGATATGTGATAGATATAGACTGATAGCCAGTTTCACTGCTGGTTAATCAGGCTAAGGTAAAATTTGTGAGTTCTGCTCGAAAGAGCAACATGCGAATTTTCGGCGAATGTCGTCTTCACAGTATAACCAGATTGCTTGGGGTTATATGGTCA
>NZ_LQXW01000091.1:0-517 GCF_001586765.1 Pseudomonas sp. ABFPK
CCAAGGTCACCGATACCATCGACACCACTACCGTGACCCTGACCGCGACCTCGACCGTCGCTGAAGGTGGTGTGGTGACCTACACCGCATCGGTCAATCACAAAGTTACCGGTTCGGACCTGGTGGTGAAACTGGCCAACGGCCAGACCATCACCATTCCGGTGGGTGAGTCGTCGGCGTCGGTGCCGTTCACCGCGCCGAACAACGTCCATAACACCAACCTGGACCTGACCAACAAGATCACCGACATCTCGGGTGGTAACTACGAGAAGACCGTGGCCGTTGGCGAGCCAGTGACCACTGTCACCGACAACCCGGCGACCCCGGACGTCACCACGCTCACGCTGACCGCGACAGATACCGTGGCCGAAGGCGGCAAGATTACCTACACCGCTACGCTGTCCAACCCGGCGGGTACTGCGCTGACCGTCAAGCTGAGCAACGGCGAGACCATCACCATCGCCGCCGGTTCGAAGGAAGCCTCGATCACCATCGACGCGCCGAGCGACGATGTGTA